>NZ_JAWDKB010000004.1 GCF_032714495.1 Methanorbis rubei
GCCGCGCTGGCACGGCTGGACATCACAAATCTTGCCGTCTTTGACGACAAGGTTGAAGGTACAGCCTGCACCGCAGTAAGGACAGGTAGTGGTTACATACTTAATTTCCATGGATAAACCTCGGATACTATAAACTCTGTAAAGACGGCATAAATACCTATCCAGTTTTTTCAGTTTTTTGTGTATTAACGGTGGGTCTGATCAGAAAATGAAGGAAGCAAAATTCAATTTCTAAGATTGATTTGATTTACTGGTTAAACACATCTACAGACATGGCGCGCATTTCATCGATTTTGATCACCATTTTAGATCACGATAGATTAGGTAAACCAAACACCATAACCAAGTAAATCATTTTTCAAAGTTGAGAAAAAATCAGTAACTGTACTGGTATCAGATGAAAAAAAAGAATGCCGGAAAAAAAATTATTGAAAAAAATTTAGTCCTCGATCTTTTTGAAAAGACCGGGCTTGGTTTTTGGAATCATGCAGGTCGGACACTTCCAGGAGTTGGGAATATCCTCGTACTTTGTTCCAGCCGGGATACCATGCTTGGGGTCGCCCAGATCCTCATCATAGATGTATGCACAGAAAATGCACAGATATTTTGCCATGATCTCATATCTCCCAACGTCGATAAATATTCTGGGGTCAGGGCACCCTTAGCTCTTATCCTGCATTTCTTCGCGGATTTCGCTGATATGCATAATATCATCGTAATTTTTGCCGCACAGACAGTAGTCATGCTTGTCAACCGCATAGACCGGATAACGAACAACATCTTCAGGGACAGGATTGACAGTCAGGCGATTCATATTGAGCAGATCCTCAGGCCGGTAACCGATCGTCTTACAGACATGATTGAAGTCGCGGATCCATCCGCGAAGGTCACGCACATCATTCATATCCCATTTGAAGATCTGGTAGAGCAGCATGTAGGCATCGCGTTCAAGAATCACCTGGGAAAGTTCCTGGCTCTGGGTGAAGTAGAAGTCTAAGAAAGATCGCACGTCACGCACCTGCTGGGCTGACTCGTACGTTGCCGCACGCATCTCGCGGGCGGTCTCAAGACGATCCTGATCATCAATTTTTCCGCCGAGGCGCCCGACCTCTTTGGAAATATCCTTGAGATCGACCTCGATATTCTCCAGATCACCGAGGACATCTTCGAACTTCTTATACAGCTCGACGCCGAAGAATGCCTCCATGTATTCACCGTTCTTTGTCATTGGTACAATATTTGTCAGCAACTAATATAAACAATTAGTTCGAGAATGTCGAAATTATTAAATATCTGAATAATGTCCATTTATCTATATTTAAAAGAAGATGTAACCTTTATTAGTGAGAAAAACAAAACTCAACCAACCAATGGCAGCATTCGACCCTGAACTCATACGCGGCGACTTCCCGATTCTGCAAAAACTGATCTATCTTGACAACGCCGCAACCTCTCTTTCCCCACGTCAGGTAGTCGAAGCACAGAATGATGCCGAGTATAACTACCGCGCCAACGTCGGCCGCGGCATTCACCGTCTCTCCCGCATCGCAACCCATCAGTATCTGGAAGCGCACGAGATACTCAAACGGTTCTTCGGCGGAGAAAACGGAACGCTGGCCTTCACGAAAAACACAACCGAAGCAATAAACACCGTTTCGCTCGGACTTCGCTGGAACAAAACCGACCGGATTGTTACAACCATCCAGGACCATCACTCCAATCTTCTTCCCTGGTATCGGCTGTACAATGAGGGAAGGGTTGCAGGAGTTGACGTAGCCAGAGGTCTCTCCGGCGTGATTTTGCCTGAGGATGTTGAGGCATGCATCACGAAGGACACGCGGCTTGTTGCGATCGGTCATGCCTCCAATGTGTTTGGAACGATTACTGAGGCAGAAGAGATTGCAAAGATCTGCAAGGATTACGGTGTTCTCCTGCTGCTTGACGGAGCACAGACTGCGCCTCATCTGCCCCTTAACTTGGAGAAGCTTGCTTGCGACTTCTTCTGTTTCTCAGGCCACAAGATGCTCGGCCCCATGGGAACCGGAGGACTTTGGATAAGCCCGGATGTCGCAGAGCCGGACATTCCGGCACCGCTCTTCGCCGGCGGAGGAATGGTTGCACAGGTAGATGGAACCTCGTTTACCTGCGTCGAAGGGCATGCACGCTTTGAGGCAGGAACCCAGAATGTTATCGGAGCGGTCGGTCTTGCAGAAGCCGCACGGTATCTAATGCGGCTTGGCATGGAAAATGTCGCAAGCCACAGTGCAGCTCTTGCGAGGAGAATGATCTCAGGACTCTCGGAGATTCCCGGAGTTCACATCTACACACCAAGCGGCGTGCCTTTAATCGGAACGGTTTCGTTTACGCTTGAAGGCGTGCATCCTCACGAGGTCGCCTATCTTCTTGACGAGGCGGCAGGCATCATGGTAAGATCAGGAGAACACTGCTGCCAGCCATTGATGAAAGGCCTCGGTCTTGCGGGCGGAACAGTGAGGGCGAGTGCCTACTGCTACAACAGCGAGGATGACATCGATATGCTGACTGCAACGGTCGAAGAGATTGCAGGGATGGTGAAGTAAGAATGACAAAATCTATGAAAGAAAAACCTGTGCAGATTATTATCAACGGCCGAGCCGCAATGACGCTCATGACATCAGCAGAAGATCCCAAGGATCTTGTGACCGGCCATATTTTTACAGAACGTGTGGTGGAGACGTATGCAGATATTACGTCCATACACCGCGACGGAAGCCAGGTCAGTGTGGTGACGTCAAAGCCATTTGGAATTTTGCTCTCCCGAAAGACCGTGCTTGCCGGATGCGGAGGGGCTTCGTCGTTTCTTGATTCAGGAAGGCTTGGACAACTGACTGCCGGTTTTACTCCTTCAAAGGAAGAGATTTCCCGCAGTTTTGATCAGCTCCCAACGTCATCCTGGTACAGCGGCGGACTTTTTGCAAAAGATGGTGCCCTGCTCGCAGCAGTCGAGGATGTCAGCTCCCAGAATGTTCTCGACCGGCTTATCGGTCACGGACTTTCGCTTGGAACAGTGTTTTCCGAGACCTATGTTGTCCTCACCGGCAATCTGGTGACTGAAACGGTCCGAAAAGCGATTATTGCAAAAATTCCCTTCATCGCAGTTTCTGGTGATGTTACCGCGACCGCTGCAAAGACTGCAAAAGAGGCAAACCTTACGCTTGTTCGCGTGGATAATCGGTAATATTTTTTCAAATTGGAGTTACGCGATGAATCTCATTGTTTGGGATTTTTCTGTCCTTGGTCTCGCTTGGAGTAACCACGGAAAACACTGAACACACGGAAAAAACACAGAATACCGCTTTGCTTACGGAAAACACAGAAAGCCTAAGGAAGTTGGCATCTCAAAACAGTGACAAATACACATACCCGTACACTTAGGCTTTCTGTCTTTTCCGTAAGCGAAGCGGTATTCTGTGTTTTTTCCGTGTGTTCAGTGTTTTCCGTGGTTACTCCAAATAAAACCAAAAAAAAGGAACTTTTTTCCTTATGCTATTTCATACCGCGTAAGCCCTATTCAAAATAGAAGTTCTGCGATGAATTTCATCGTCTGAGATTTTTCTGTCCTTGGCTTCACTTGGAGTAGCTTCTGTTTATTTTGATGCTAGATGCTAGATACCACTTCTCACAATGTTTGGAAGAGGAGAGGAGTTGATGATTTTTCCTACCCAGACAATACACACATTTATATACTTTTAGAAAGAAATATGTGACACGAGAGTACTTACGGAGCACTATCTATTGTTTTGAAAGTCTGCGGATTTTTTTTGGTTTGTGTTGGTCTGATGTTTTTCGATTGAGAAGTGGTATCAAGCATCAAAATAGCAGGAGTGGCTAAACAAATATAAAAATACATATGCTATATTAATATATGTGAATAATTAATTTTTTTCAAAAATAATCACATATAAAAATATACCCAATAACATTAATAAACAAAAACTACCAAAGAAAGATCATACACATGGTAACAGATATTTCTGAAAAAAAGAAAGGAGTGGACACCTATCTCAAGATACCACTTCTGGGTGGAGCCGTCATCGGTTTTGCCGCAGCACTCATTCAGGCGCTTTTGTTCGCCGCAGGCGGACCGCAAGCTTACGGATTTTGTGTCGCATGCCACAGCCGTGACTTAATCAACTACATAACAAACTCCCTCACCGGAAGCAACCTCTTCCTTGCACCCTTCTCCGCAAACGCTGTTGCCGCAGGAACCCTGCCGGTCTTAACCATCATCGGCGTATTAGTCGGAGCTGCAGGAGCAGCGCTTCTCTACAAAGAGTTCAGAGTCAAGAAAGGCGACGCAAAGAGTTACGCTGTCTATGGAGTCGGCGGAATCCTCTTCATGATCTTCGCACTCTGTATGGGAGCATGCCCGTACCGCCTTGCACTCAGAATCGGTTACGGCGACCTCGTCGCAGTCTTCGGACTCATCGCACTCATCGTTGGAGTATTCATCGGTATCAAAATCGCCATGAAAAGAATGGAGGGAAAATAACATGGTTGACGGATTCTTAATTCCCAAAGAAACAGCAGTACTTCTTGTACCAATCGCAACGATCATCCTCGGACTTGTCATCGGCTGGCTTGGTCAGAGAAGCGGATTTTGTTCAATTGGCGGTATTCGCGACTACATGCTCTTCCGCCAGACCCGTCTCCTCAAAGGATACGTCGCACTCATCATCTCAGCATTTGTCTTCTACTTCATCTTCTCCTTAATCGTTCCCGCAGCAATTCCCAAATTCTTCTGGTGTCTCCAGGAAGGACAGCTCTTCACCGCAATTGGCGGAGCGCCGGCAGTTGGTACCGTAGGAGTCATCATCCTCATGATCATCGGTGGAATTTTCGTTGGAATTATTGGAACACTCCTTGGCGGATGCCCGCTGCGTCAGCTGGTAATGACCTCGGAAGGAAACATGAAATCCCTGATCTTCGTGATCGGCATGCTTGCAGGTGCAGTCATCTTCACCGCACTTCTCTCACCATGGATCGTACAAGCGTTTACCGCAATAGGACTCTGAAGGAAAAATCATGACAGAAAAATTAGACATCACTGGAAAAGTCTGTCCGTTCTGCGTCTTATCCGTAGACCAGAAACTCAAAACCATGCAGACAGGGGACACCCTTACTGTACTCTGCGATCACGGATCAGCAGCTACCGGCTCAATTCCTGAATATGCCGAAATGAAAGGATGGAAAAGTTCCGTGAAACTCATCGAACATGGTCTCTGGGAGATCATCATTACTAAGAGCTGACGCAACCAAACAGATAGCGACAATGATCCCGGACTACCGTGAAGAATCCTGCACCTACCTGATGCTCAGATTAAAGGTCGCGCTCAAAAAGCATGACCAAAAAACCCCTTTCAGCTTCTATGGAACGGCGACGCAGGTAAAGACGGTGGAAGGATCGTTTCCTGCAAGCGGTTATACGGTTGCCTCCTCAAAAGAAGGAGACGACTGCTATCTTATCACGTTGTCATCAGCAGAAACCTGAAATCATCACACCTACAAAAAATATTTGGAGAATATATTCATGTCACTCAATAATATCGATATAGCACAGGTAAAACAGTACGAAGCAGACATCAAAGCAGATGGTGAAGAAGCAAAGTTCACCACAAAGATGCAAGGGACCTGGCTCTTTGACGAGAGCGGGCCGCAATTTACTGCAACCGCAAAGACCAAAGGTGAACCTGTCGTATTCACGCTATCCCATCCGAACTTTGACGGGCCCGGCGTCAGCCCTTCACCAATGTCATTTGGTCTGTTCTGGATTGCAGGCTGTGCATCTGCAACCCTGATGACGTCGGCTGAAAAGAAAGGGATCAAGATCGATGCTCTCTCAACCTGTATTGAAGCAGATCTCGACTATCATGCACAGTTCAAACTTGGCGACCAGCCACTGGTTGGCGAGTACCGGATCAACTTCATCATCAGTTCCAAAGCCTCGGATGCAGAAGTTGAGCAGTTGAAGGCTGATGCTCTTGCCGGATGCATGGCAATGTACACCGTGAAGAACGCCATTCCGCTCAAAGTTACCCACACACGGGCATAAATTTTCATTCTTTTTTTAAATGCAGTAAAGACAATTCTTTTATCATTCCCTCTCCAATATCGAGGTACAATGGCTGATCCGAATCTCTACTTAAAAGGCGGCGTTATCCCGGAACGGGACAACGAGCATTATATCATCCGGCTTCGTGTTCCGGCAGGAATGCTTGACGTCGAGGCTCTTGCAGGCATCGCAAAGATTGCAAAAAAATATGGAATAACCAATACCCATCTCACCACCCGCCAGACGATCGAACTGCTTCAGGTAGGTCCTGAAGTCCTTGATGATCTTCTTGCCGACCTTGAAAAGAACGGCACCCCGATCGGTGCCGAACGTAACGAAGTAGTCAACATAACTTCATGTCTCGGCAACGCGAACTGCAAGTTCTCGGTGATTGATACCCTCTCTCTTGCCAAGAGGCTTGATGAGAAACATTTCGGCAAAGAGATGCCGGTGAAAGTTCGTATCGCTATCTCGGGCTGTCCGAACGGATGCACCAGCGAGCGGCTGAATGAGATCGGCATCACGGGTCTCCGACGTCCGGTCCGAAACGAAGGACTCTGTACCGGATGCGGAACCTGCGGCTACTACTGTAAGGAAGACGCAATTCTGATCGAGAACGGAAAACTCAAACTCAATCAGGGTGACTGCATGCTGTGCGGATTCTGTATTCATGCATGTCCCTTCCAGTACATCAACTTCGATGACCCGCTCTACTTAATTACGCTCGGCGGCAGACGCGGACGCCATCCAAAGATCGGCAGAACATTTTACATCGCAAAGTCAGAGGATGACGTGGTTGAAATCGTGGGAAAAATTATCTACTGGATCTTCCGCAGCATTGCCTCAGACAAAATGCTTCCCGAACAGCTGACCGACGAAGAGTTCATCGAGTTCCGCGAAAAAGTAAAGAAGAGTCTCAAGCCGCTTGGCATCGAAGGCATCGACCCAACCAACGCGTACTGCATCTGAATAATTTTTTTTCTTTTTTTGTTTTGAAAATTTTTTTCAGAAAAAAAATTCTAACGAAAAAATATTTTTCACAAAAATTTTGTTCAAATAGGACCTACTCGGTGATGAATTTCATAGTTTGGGATTTTTCTGTAGGTGGTCTCGCTTGGAGTAACCACGGAACACACTGAACACACGGAATTCCACGGAAAAAATCAAGGACAGAAAATTCCTTTTCCTTATGCTATTTCACACCGCGTAAGTCCTATTCAAAGAATTTTCAAAAAAAAGAAAAAGAAGGATTTACTCCTTCAGAGTGTAGAGGTGGCCGTAAACGACCTCGCCCTTGCTCTTTGAGTGGCGTTCGCCAAGATCGCCGATGAACACATTGAAGACCTGCTTCTCACCGTCAACCTCGATCTCCCGCTCCTCAATCTTTCTGAAACCGGGCATCATCACATCGCAGCCCTGGAAGACGTAGATCTCGCCTTTTACCATCTGGCCGCCGACACGGCGGTGAGCCTTGCCTTTGACAATGATTGTTCCGCCTTCAGCGTGAGTACCGATGTGGATATCCACGTTACCTTCAACGATGATCGTTCCACCGTTCATGAAAGTACCAAGGTCAGAGCCTGCATCACCCTTAATACGGATGAGACCGCCCTGCATTCCACGCCAGTCGCCGCGGTATGCTGCGCCGAGATAGTTCCAGGCACGGCCGTCAACCAGCATCTCTCCGCCCTTCATCTGAAGGCCGGAGAAGGAGCGGACATCTCCCTTAACGTGGAGCTTGCCGCCGGTCATCCAGGAACCCGTGAACATATCTGCGGTTCCGTTGACAACAACTTCGCCTGCGCTCATCCATGCACCGAAGTACTTGCACTTCGAAGTTCCTGGGCCATAGACATCGATCTTCGTCTCTTCTGCGGTTGCACCGGCAGATCCGGAGATCTCGAACCAGTCGCCGAGCTTGTAGTTGGACTTACCTTCCGAACACGGAAGTGCTGCAATCGCCTCAAGCGACTTTCCGGCAAACTTGTCCGGAGTAACACTCTCGCATTCGAGGTAGAGGGTCGGGACTTTCTTTAACTTAATGGTTACCGTCTTCATGTCTTACACCTCGATAATCTCCTGGTGCGGAACATAGTGATCAATAACCTCGTAGTTGTCAAGGTTGACACTGTAGTACTTCAGGAACTTCTCGTTGATATCGTGCATGACCTGCTTGTTCTCAGGTACCTTTGCATTGACCCAGTAGGTCTTCTTAACGACCGGATCAGCATCGAGAACGACACCGTTCTCAACGACCTTGACGCCGTCCTTGAAGAAGTATGCAGATCTTGCAAATGCATTCTCAAGCTCAATACCCTTCTGCATATTGTCAGGGTTGATGTTGTAGATTGCAACGTTTGCATTCATGCCTGGTGCGAGACCGCCCATAGAGCCGGACAGACCAAGAACCTGTGCAGGTCCTGCACGGGTCATCTGGGAAAGTTCGTAGAGGCTGATCTCACGGTCGATTTCTGCAAGGTAGGTTGCGTCGATGACTTTGGTTGCGTACTTGAAGCTGTTCAGGAGATCGTCACGATACTTCTTGTCCATCAGCCATGCGTAGAGACGCGGGTAGCGGGTGAACGGACCTGCATTCGGGTGGTCGGTTGTGATCATTGTCCGCATCGGATCTGCTGCGAACAGTGGAACCTCAAGACCGATTGCCCACTGAATGTCACAGACCTTTACCTTCGGGTCGTAGACATATGGAACGACACCAGAAGAGGTCTCAAGCTCGACATCAACGTTACCCCACTTCAGGTGGTTCAGGGCACCAAGGTGGTACTCGAACGGACCGTCGGCAGTCATCGTCGTGGTCTCGTCAAGGGTGACGCTACCAGAGTCGATAGAGATCTGCGGAGTCTTGTTCACATAATCCATGACTTCCTTGGACTTGGACTCAAAGTCGCCCCATCCGGTTCCGCCGTAGGAGTGGAACTGAATGTGGGTGTGGTGCAGAACAGTCTTACGGCCGAAGTTGTTGTTCGGCTTAAAGTCCTCTGCGATCTTCAGAGAGTCAAGGGTCGTCGTGTAGTTTCCGGGGTTACCCAGGTTGTTGGAGTGAAGGTGGACGGAGTGCGGCAGGTGCAGCTCTTCGTTCGTGGTGATAAGACCTGCAATGATCTCTTTGGGCGTAATTTCAAAGTACGGCACCGGATCATTGACGGTCATACAGTTCAGACCCCAGGCCCATGCCTCGGATCCTCCCGGATTCACACACTTAATACCGTATCCTTTGGTCTGGCGGAGCATCCATGCAACATATGCTGCTGCATTGTCGATCTCGCCGTTCTTCAGGTACTCGAACATGAACCAGTTGTTACCGAAAACCGGCATTGCTGCTTCATCAACGATCGGGGTGTCGCGAATCTCCTCGTGCGTGTGGCGCGAGTAAAGTGGCGGCATTGCTGCTTCCATCAGGAAGGCAAAACCCATACGTGCGTACTCGTATCCGGTCTTGTAGACGGTCGGAATAGAAAATCCACCCTCGATCTTTGTCTTCGGGTCGATCTTTGCAGAGCAGCGCTCGCCAAGGCGGAACTTGTCCTCCGGGCGGTACCAGCGGCCGAGGTTGACCTTCGGACCTGCAACGTGGGTGTGCACATCGAGTGCACCGCCCATGACGGTCTTGCCGGTTGCGTCAATGACGGTTGCGGAGTTGCTGACTTTGTCAACAATCTTGCCGTCTTTCATGCAGACGTCAGCGACGTCGCCTTTGTGACCGGTTACTGCATCGAACACGTGACCGTTTTTAATGATATATTCTGTCATATTTAGGTCTCCTGTTCAAGCTTTGCAAGATACTCAGATGCGTCCTTTACACCGTTCTCTGCGAGAATCTCGTCGACTCTCTTCGTGATGCGGTTGAAGAGTTCTTCATCTTCAAGGACACCTTCGGGTGCATCGACACATTTGCGGGTCTCGATTGGGACGTTGTCCATACGGTAGCAGCATCCGCCGACTTCAACGCCGACGATTGCGACTGGGATATGGAGGTCCGAGAGTTCTGTCGACATGCTGATGTGCGGGTCGATGGTAATCGTTGGAATGCTTGCCATAACTCTGGTTGCCTCGAACGGGAAGTGGGCGGCAAGGTCGCTTGCAATGACTACACAGGCGTCAACTTCGTGACGGACGAGTAAGTCCACAGAGGTGGTCTCTCCCGGGTTGTGGCGTGCCATTGTCAGTCTTGACAGATCGCATGCGAACGGGTAACCATACTGCCATCCGAGAACCTGACCGGCACCGGTAACGTTGTAGTGACCGCGCATTGCAATGAGCACTGCTTTGGTGTAGTCGTTTAAGTCGCGGATGAAGTTGATTGCTTCGTCGATGTTGTGGTTTCTTCCGAGCGTGTGGGTAAGTCCCATACCGAAGAAGAGGGTCACGAAACGACCGGACTTGAGGATCTCAATGACTTCTTTAATCTTCTCTGCTGGAACTCCGCCGACTTCGGCAGGGATCTCTTCACCGCGAAGAACGGTTCTGAATGCATCGATGATTTCGTAGTCGTAGCTCTGTTTGATGCGAACAAAGGTGTCTGCAACTTTTGCAGTGTCGGTTTCACGGCAGTCAACACAGATGATCTTTCTTCCTTTCTGTCCCTTTGCGGTGAAGAATCCGCGGGGGAAGATAGAGTATCTGGACATGTGACGGGGGTGAGCGTGTGCAGGGTTGCATCCCCAGAAGATGATACGGTCAGCACGGTTCTTGACCTCACCAAGGGTACAGGATGGTACTCCGGTATCCTGAATTGCGAGGAGAGAGGATCCATGGCAGACGGTTGCACAGTTATCGATGACACCGCCGGTCTTCTCTGCAAGTACGTTACCTGCGGAGATTGCTTCACAGTTGGTGGATGACCATCCGTAGAACAACGGCTTCTTTGCTTTGAGAAGTGTCTTTGCAGTGAAGTCGATTGCTTCGTCGTAGGAGATGTCCTTGTAGGTTCCGTCAGCCTGACGCATACGTGGAACAACGACACGACCCGGGTTGCCAACGTGAAGATATTTTTCTGCTCCGATCGCACAGGCGTTTCTTACCTGCAGGATCTTCTTTCCGTCGTCGGTGACGTCGACTTCAAGATCATCGCAAAGTGTACCGCAGAATGTACAGATTACGTTTTTGATTGTTTTAGTCATAGTGCGGGTCTCCTACATATTTCAGACCACATTTATCGTGCATCATCTTTACAGCTTTCTCAATCTTTTCCTGCGGAGCTGGTTCGATGAGACAGTCAAATCCACAGAAGCATGGCTCACCGGTTGAGTACGTGTATGATGGAACAAGGATGTTTGCCCACGGTCCCATTGGGATGTGGCCCAGTCCTGGATACAGACTCTGGGTTGCGGTAACTGCCTTGAGGATAACACTTCCTGCTGCGCTGGTGACTCTGACGTTGGTGTTTTGGTTGATTCCGAGTGCTTTGAAGTCTTCTTCGTGGAGTTCAATGAGTGAACATGCGTCGAAGTACTTCTGAGATGTCTTTCCGGTTTCGATTGCAACACCCTGCTTGATTTCTGTGCAGGTGACGACACTGACGATGATACCGTTGCCGTATTTTCTCAGTCCTCCTTCCTTCATTGCCTGAAGTTTGAGAGCTGAGGAGTATTCGGTGGTTCCGCCGACGAGGTGTGGCTTGGACCAGTCTCCGAAGTTTTCCTTCTGAAAAAGGTTTGGTAGGGGGGAGTATTCTCCTTCTGCCATTTTAAAGACCTCTTCTCTTTCTTTCTGCTGCAATGGGGCTTGGTCCGATCTCTTTCACGGTGTTGATAACATCGTTGATGACGACTGCCCACTTTGCACCTTCTGATGCGGACACAAAGGTCATTCTGAAACGTTTGTGTTCCAGACCCATGTTCTGCATAACACTCTTTACGAGGAACATTCTCTTTGCTGCCTTGTAGTTTCCTGCAAGGTAGTGGCAGTCACCGAAGTGACAGCCGGAAACGAGAACACCGTCTGCTCCGTCAGCGAATGCTTTCAGGACAAAGAGCGTGTCGATACGTCCGGTACACATCACACGGACAATTCTTACGTCCGGCGGGTACTGAGTACGGGCTGAGCCCGCACCGTCTGCTCCGGCATAGGAACACCAGTTGCAGATGATACCGATAATCTTGGGTTTCCACTCGTCAGCCATTACTGCTCACCTCCCAGGAAGAATGCATCAATCTGGGCAAGAATCTGCGGGCTCGTGAAGTGCTGCATGCGGATTGCTCCGCCTGGGCAGAATCCACCACAGGTACCGCAGCCCTTACATTTTGCTGCAGTGACGGTCATGACCGTGCGACCATCGTCAGCGACGATCATCGACAGAGCAGAGTACGGGCACTGGCCAACGCACATTCCACAGCCTGCACAGAGCTTTTCCACGCACTGGGCGTAGTACGGCTCAAGTTCAACCTGACCGGAATGGATTGGGATGGATGCTGCGGACGCGGCACCTTCTGCCTGTGCTACAGTGTCAGGAATGTCTTTTGGACCCTGACAGACACCTGCAAGATAGACACCGGCAGTAGTAGTTCCGCACGGGTCAAGTTTCGGGTGGGCTTCAAGTAGCCATTTGTCTGCAGAGCAGGAGACACCAAAGAGTCTGCGGACGACTTCGGTCTCTGCGGTCGGCTGGACAGCTGCTGCGAGGACAACAAGGTCGACTTCGATCTCGACCGGCATACCAAGGAGCGTGTCTTCGGCAACGACGAGAAGGTTCTTGTTCGGCAGTTCCTGAATCTGAGCGACACGTCCACGGATGAACTTTGCACCCTCTTCCTGAATACGGTAGTAGAACTCCTCGTATGCCTTACCGAAGGAACGGATGTCCATGTAGAAGATGTATGCTCTACATCCCGGAATCTTTTCAATGACCTGGTGGGCGTGTTTCAGCGAGTACATGCAGCAGAATCTGGAGCAGTACGGTTTGCCGATACCGGTGTTGTCACGGGAACCTGCACAAAGCACGAATCCAACGGATTTCGGTGTCTCGCCGTCGGACGGACGGATAAGGTGACCGATGGTGGGTCCGGATGCACAGATTAAACGCTCGAACTCAAGAGAGGAGATGACGTTGTCGTAGAGTTTGTAACCCCACTCAGACTTCTCTTCGATCGGGAAGGTTTCGTAACCGGTTGCAAGAATGACAGTTCCGACCTTGATGGTGAAGAGCTCGTCTTCCATGTTGAGGTCGATTGCTTTCTTGGTACCACACGCGGTCTCACAAAGACCACATTTCACACATGCATCGAAGTCGATCGTGTAGATAAGCGGAACGACCTGAGCGTGCTGGATGTAGATTGCCTTACGCGGAGCCATGCCGAATTCCCAAGAGTTCGGTCTTACGACAGGACAAACCTGTGAACAGTCGCCACAACCAGTACATCCTCCACCAACGATTCCCCTTGCTGCTGCCTCGTCCGGAGTGAGAACACCGCGGGCGTGACGGCGGATGGTAACGTCGAATGCGCCGATGTAACCTTCAACTGCTTCAACCTCTGCGAGGGTGTAGAGTTTGATGCCCGGCATACGTCCGGCTTCTGCCATCTTCGGAGACAGAATGCACTGGGAGCAGTCGAGGGTCGGGAAGGTTTTGTCGAGCTGGGACATGCGGCCGCCGATGGTCGGTTCCTTCTCAATGAGATAGGTTTCGATACCGGCTTTTGCAAGGTCCATGGAGGTCTGAATACCGGCAACACCGGCACCGATAACCATTGCACGGTGTTCAACCGGAACTGCCATCGGGTAGAGGTCCTCGAGCATGGTTGCTTTTGCAACAGCGATGCGGACTGCGTCTTTGGCCTTTTCGGTTCCACCGTCCCAGTCGTGCATGTGAACCCAGGATCCCTGGTCACGGATGTTTGCCATCTCGAACCGGAACGGGTTGAGTCCGCCGTTTGCAGTTGCCGTACGGAAGGTAGGCTCGTGAAGACGGGGGGTACATGCTGCGACGACGATACCGGTGAGGTGATCTTTTTCGATAGCGTCGTGGATCATGTTCTGACCAGGGGTCGAACACATGTATGCGTAGTTTTCAGAGACGACGACGTGCGGGAGAGTCAGAGCGTATTCTTTGACAGCAATGACATCCAGGGAGCCGGCGATGTTCGTTCCGCAGTGGCAGATGAACACACCGATTCTCGGTTCAACTGGCGCTTCGTTTGATTCAGAAGCTTTCTTACCAGAGTATACCATGTTACTGACCTCCGTTAATCTTGTCAAGGAATGGTTTGCAGGAGATCTGGTGCAGGTCAAGGCCGAGTTCAACCGGGCTCATGCCCTGAGCGAGTCCGAGCATTTCACAGAAGTGAAGAACCGGCAGGTTCCATTCGACACCGAACTTCTCCTGAATCTCATACTGACCGCGGTCGAACTGCAGTTGGCAGAACGGACAGGTGTCAACGATTGCCTCAGCACCTGCGTCGGTCATGTTGATCAGCTTTTCGTTGGTGATGTCAAGGGCATGAGCGATGTCATAGCCGCGGACACCTCCGCCGGCACCACAGCACTCCATTTTGTTGCGGTATTCAACAGCATCTGCACCAAGGGCATCGACAAGCTCTTCGAACCAGGTCGGGTGCTCGGTGTCGCCGATGACGTCGCCGGCAAACTCACGATCCTTTCTTGGTTTCAGCAGGTGACAGCCGTAGTGGCAGGCAACTTTGACACCGGTAAGGGGCGTGTTGACACTGTCTTTCAGTTTGGCGAGTCCGCAGATTTCGTCGTTGTAGTAGAGTTCGGCAAGGTGGTACACGTTGATGGTGCCCTTGTATTCCATGTCGACTTCTTTTAAGACTTCGTTGACGGCGTCGCGGAGTTCTGCGTTGTGTTTTAATTTGTGGTTGACTTCCCAGATGGACTTGTAACAGCCGTTGCAAATCAATGCAATGTCCATGCCCATCTGTTCGGCAAGAACCAGGTTACGGGCTGCCATGGCGTACCAGACGTTCAGATCGATGGATCCGAATGCGCCGGGAGCCGGACAGCAAGATGCACCCTTTAAGGGAACAAGGTCGATGTCGAGCTTTTTGCCGGTGCGGATTGCAGCAGACTCAATACCAGGGTATCGGTTTGGTGCAATGCAGCCGAGGAAGAATGCGAATTGATGATTGTTGCCTGACATTACTGACCCTCCGCAAGGACTTTGTCTGCGAGCTGTTTGGTTCCGTAGGCTTCAAGGATCTTACGGATGGCCGGCAGATATTCTGGGTATTTGGAGGTAGTTTCCGGCTCGGGTTCGAGACCGAGTTTGACTCTTGCGGCACGGTTGCCGTCAGAGTTTGGAACACCGTGGCCGGTCTGGTAGATGAAGTTGACCGTGCCGAGCATGTTCTTCGGGAGAACGCCCTGGGCAGCTGCCATGTTGCGCATTGCCATGATGACGTCGGTCGGGATCAGGTCTCTCGGACAGCGGTCACTGCAGGTGTAGCACGTCGTGCACAGCCACAGGTCCGGGTCGTTAAGACTGACTTCCTTTAAGCCAAGGTTGGTTCGCCGCATGAAGTTCCGGATACGGTAGCTGCTGCGGGGTGCAGACGGACAGGAACCGGTACAGGTACCACACTGGTAACAGAGGTGGGCTGTCGTACCGCTGATTCTTTCGACGTCGCCGACGAAGGTCGGGTCAGAGTCCAGAGCAGGGCGGTAAGACCGGTCTGCAAGGCGTTTGGATAACGCTGCATCTTTGTATGCTTTTGCACTTGCCATTCTTTCTCCTCACTCCAGAGATTTTAATTCAACCTGGCCGAACTTGTCTTCGCGGACTTTGGAGGAACGCGGGACACACAGCTTGGCAACGATGGTCTTGTACAGGTCGGTCTCAGGACCCTTGACATGGATGCCGGTACGTTTGATGGTAATGACATCTTCCGACGGGCATGCGTTGACACAGGCACCGCACAGAATGCAGAGGTCTTTGTTGACAGCGATATTCGCTTCGATACCGTTCTTCTTCAGCTGAAGAGCAGGAACAGGGGTCGGCAGATAGATCGCATTGCACGGGCAGATGTCAACGCAGGTGGAACATCCTCCCGGACATTTGTCAGGGTTGAAGATGATGTCGCCGTCGAAGAATTTCTTAATAGTAACAGCTTCTTCTGGGCAAACTTTCTCACACCAGCTGCAGGTAATGCAGAGGTCCTGGTCGATGACAACGTAACCTGGGAGTTTGCTCTCAGCTTTTACCACGCGTTCAACGGTGATAGCGTCATCAGGACAGGCGGTTGCGCAAATCTGGCATGCGTCGCAGAGGGATTTGTCCCAGACGACTTCACCGGCGGAACCGACATGCTCAGCGGTAAACGGAACCCGCTTAATCTTCAGTGCCGGACAGAGGGAGGCGCAGATACCACAAACACTGCACTTTTCCTTGTCGACAACAAGAGTGGTCACAGCGTCAAGAGCTGCCTGGCGTTTGACACCGTCAGCAACCTCGCCCTCATAGATCGGGGTGTTGCGAACGATAGCATCGCTCGGGCATGCTTCACTGCAGGTTGTGCAGCGGACGCATTTATTTTCATCAATCTCAGCGGTGAAGTCATACTCCGGGAAACCTTCCTGCTCCTTAATGGGAAGGCTCGGTTCACCGTCAACTCTGACCTCAAGGGCGTCAAACGGACACATAATCGTACAGACACCGCAGTAGGAACACTTTACGGGGTCAACGGAGATTGCGGCTTCGTCTTCGACTGCGCCGCGGCAGACTGCACCGACCAGGCCAAGAACGATTGCGTCCTTGGGACAGACTTCAGAACAGATACCGCATCCGGTACATTTGGTCGTGTTTAACACGAGGTTGGACACCTTACTCAGGAGGCGCTGCTCCATGATGACGGTGTCATTCTCCATCTTCGTGGAGTATTTTGGATACATTGTGCTCATTGCCATGTATGAATCCTCGGTTCTCCAATCTTACTTAGTGGGTGGCTCCAGAGACAGCTTTCGCTGCAACAGGTCCATCCTGCGGTCCTACCAGTCTAATAACATCATATGGGCATGCTTCGACGCATACACCGCAACCAGCACACAGCTCGTGATCAATGTCAAGGATCATTGCCTTGCCATTCTGTACGAGATAGATCTTGTCAGTTGAGGCAGGATCTACTGTGTTAAGTTCCAGTGCGTTCACCGGGCAGGCGACCACACAATTGTTACAACCGGTACATCGCTCCATGTTGATATGCATTGCAAATGCCATTGCTTATATGCACCAGCCTATATCGATCGAAATCGATTACTGAAATGGTTGTGGTAGAATATAGATAAAGTTTCTTAATACAATGCAGGCCGAATACGGGCGTATTTCGACATAAGTAAACGTAATTATATTGATAACATCATATTGTAAATATAAATCCCCGTGACAAGCCCCGAAAGAATCCCCGGAAACCTAATATGACCGTGCGCAAAGGATAACATCTGGATTTCAATATAAACCAAGTAAATGGGAAATAATCCGAGAATATCTCATTTGCGCGCGTATTTATAGATGAACACAGGGCGTGAGAGTAGTTGAATAGATCAACATATCAACAATCTTTGATTATCCGGTGGACGTGGGATTATCAGTGGGTTGTGAGAGGCACTGAATGATCTATTATTATAGTGAAAATTATGACCCGAAAAGTTCAGATATCGATTACCTCTTATACTCTCACCACCGATATTTTTGTTACCGAAAATTCCGGTGACAACCACCGGAGACTACTCAAGGATACCCATGATTACTCTATATCCGGAACAGGTAAAAGAGCGGTTCGGACCGCTGTTCTGCCGCCGACTGCTGGTGATGACCGACGAAAAGGAAGGAGTCGCCGAACTTCACGAACAGTGTCATGCCCGCGGCCCCATTGAATGGGATCACATGAACCGCCGCAGGGCAGGAGGCGCACTCATTTCTGCAAAGACCGAAGGAACCACCATGACCATGACTGCGAGGATTGGATCCTATCCAATCCGGTTCGGTCCCTCGGACACTGAACTCGGCGGCCAGGCATTGGAAGCAGTCATCGTGAATGGAGATGAAGTCGCAACCAAATGGGCGGGAGCGGCAGGAGCCGGAGTCGGCATCGCCGCATGCCTTGCTCAGGCACCAGGAGTCATCAGAACCGAGTACAACTCAGAAGAGGATCTCCATGTGGGCGGAGCACACATCTGCCGAAGCACGATCGTTTTGCCAAAATATGAAAAGATCACCTTCGGCATCGACGACACCGACACCAAAGAGAGCGGAGCAACATGGGTCCTCGCCATGAAATGCGGCGAGGCCTGCACACTTGACGGAGTAATCTTTCTTGGCATGAGAATTATCCAGCTCAATCCGAAAGCTCCGGAAAAAACCACGAACTGTACGGGTTCAGTCATCACCTTTGCAGTGCGACCGGACAAAAAAGAGGAACTCATAACGTTCGTCAAAAAATTTGTCGAAGAGAGATCAGTCAGCCCTGACACCGGCATCTGCTACTGGCCGGGAATCAAACTGCCGGAATCATCCTACGCAAAACGGATCAAAACCGAACTGCTGACAAAGGATGAAGCAAACAAAGAAGCAGAAAAACTTGGTGTGTCATTCATCGACTCAGCAAACGGCAAGGGAAGAATAGGTGCTCTTGGAGCACTCCTGTGGGCAAACGGAGGTGTAGAAGTTGCAGGGCTATATGGCGAAACTCCATGATCCGTATCAGGCTCCGTATCAGGAGATCATCGCTGTCGCATCAAGCGACGGCAAACAAATCGAACTCATCGAATGCTTCGACTGCATCGGCGGAGGAATGTGGGTCGCAAAACATTACGCCCAAAGTCCGCTGGTCAACAGCGTTCGAAAAGTGGGAACCACAATCCGGTACCACATAACTCCAGGATCTGCAGAACTGCATCTGGTGGGATCAAAGTTTCCCGCAGGAATTGCGGGAGCTGCGGTTACTGACAACGAAATTGCCATCTCATACCTCGGCATGGGCGGAGGAGGAGTCGGCGCGTCCATCTGTCGGGCAGGAGCAAGAGGCGTCCTTCGTGCGGAAACGACACCATGCGGCGGAGGAAAACTCGCCGGCTCAACTTTGCATCTGAAAAGAATGGAACGTGTCATTATCGGCATTGACGACACCGACACGCCGGAAGTTGGAGCAACATGGGCACTGACCCACAACATTGCCCGCGAAGTGGAAGATGAAAACTCCCGCTACCTCTCCCACACCATCACCCAGCTCTTCCCGGTAGCACAGCGGACGAAGAACTGTGTCGCAGTCGCGATCGAGTTTGCCACAACCGAGCCTGAGACCTTGATCACAAACGTCCAGAAACTTGTGGAGAAGTACACGCTCTCCGACAAAACCGGCATGGTGGTCTTCCGCGGATTTGATCCGTCACCGCTCGAAGAGTACGCATGGATGGTCAAGCGCGGTGAGATCACACTGGATCAGATGGAAGCGATCAAAAAATACATCGAGATTCGCATCGGCGGGCCGGGAATTATCGGGGCGGCCGCAGCAATTCCGCTCTACACCAGATTTGAAGAGGCACTGTTACTATGTGGACATCTCTGAAAGCCCAACTGCTTGAGGTTGGCACGGTGAAACTCACCGGAGCTGACGCGACCGAGTACGAATCAAAGTCAACCGCAGGACCGGGAGCAGGAGGTCGCGGTTCGGTGTTCTTCAGCTACGAAGGACACCGCGTGCGGCTCGCGGTCGCCGAAGACTCACCGATCACCATCCGCCACATCGGCGGTGGAACCGTGATGCTGACTTACGGATGCATCGAGGTTTTGGGAAAACTCGAAAAGCCGGGAAGCCACTGCCCGGGCCAGGCCTACATCACCATTAGCGGCTCATGCATCTACCACTGCAGATACTGTCCGGTCCCGGGCAATGCAGCGCCGACAAAATCCATTGACGAGATCGTCACGCTCGTGAAAAATGCCGGCGACATTCATGCGATATCACTCACAAGCGGCGTTGTCGGAACTGTTGAAGAGGAAGAGAAGCGTGCTCTTGATGCAGTATTAGCCTTGAAACAGTTCAACCTCCCGATCGGAGTTTCCATTTATCCGGTTGCGGGAACCGCACAGAGACTCCATGAAGCAGGAGCAGGCGAAGTAAAATTCAATCTTGAAACCGCAACTCCCGAACTCTTCAAAGAGATGTGCCCAGGTATGGACCGCGACCTCATCAACGCAGAACTTGATGAGGCCGTGACGCTGTTTGGAAAAAATCATGTCTTCACCAATCTCATCTTCGGACTCGGCGAGACCGATGATGAGATGAAGGCAGCAATCGATGAGGTATGCAGACGCGGCATTATTCCAACACTTCGTCCATTCTCTCCCGCAGCAGATCTGAAGGACCTCCCCCGTCCGGGATTCAAGCGGTTCATGAATCTCTACAAACACCATCGTGCGGCCCTTGCGGCAAACGGACTTGACACCGCCAAGGCAGAAACCATGTGCATCGCCTGCACCGGATGCGATATGGTGCCGGGCCTTGACTAACCCGATAGTCGCATTTAACACTCCAGATGACATAAGTAGAGTAGCTCTATGATCTTCCCCAGCGAATGCAAATACATCGGCAGTGCGGCGACAAAACCGCACGGAGACACCGTGTATTTCCTGACAAAATATCTGATACATCCAGTACCGGAAGGGTTTGAAATTCTGGAAGTGGAACATGCTGGGGAAAGCGGATACATGAGACCGGTAAAGTCGGTCAGACAGCTGGTCGGCCCAAATGATATTGCAGTTTGGGAAGGGCCAATCACCCCCCACGACAGAGTTGGTCTCATCAGAAAAGCACTCTCGACCGGCAAGCGGTGCACGATTTTTGGAGCACAGGACGAACATATGACGTTCGTGCTGGATCCGGATTTTGCAGGGCTTGAAACAGTGCATGTCTATGACATCAAGCCGCCGCGTCCGAACCTTTCGGCAACGATTCACATTCTCGAAGACTTAGGATTCTTCGGCCAGCAAAATATTATGTTCGACCATCACGTCCGCGACATCTCCGAAATTCCGGCTGATGTGTATCCATGCAGAGCCGGAGGGTTTCCCAAAACCCTTGACCGCGACGAGCTGCAGGGCGGCGAGCATATTGCCTGCTGTGTAACCGGCCGCCACATCTGCAGCGAGTGTTATGAGGATGAGTTTGTCTATGAAGACACCTGTCCGCTTTCGCAGATTGCAGAAGAGCCCTTCATCGCACGATGCTGTCGTGCCGACCGAAGCGGAATCGGTATCTACAATGGAAAGTTCGGGGCAGTGGTTCACTGGGGTTCATCTCCGAGAACGATGCTCGAAGCGGTTGACGCGATGCTTGAGGAGTGGCATAAGAGAAAGGAGGAGACGCATGGTTAAGCTTGGACTGCATGTTTCGATTGCCGGGGCAATGGCGAATTCTGTTGAGCGGGCGCAGGCGCTTGGCTGTGATACATTTCAGATATTTACACGGAGTCCGCGGGTCTGGGCGGCAAAGCCGATCGAACCTTCAGTGGCAAATGCTTTCGTCACAGCTCTTGCCGCGTCCGGTATCGGCCCCGTGGTGGATCACATGCCGTACCTGCCAAACCCTGCGGCAGAAAAACCGGAGATTTACGATCGGTCGATTGCAACGCTCACCGAGGAGCTGAATCGGTGTGCGATGCTGAAGATCCCCTATCTTGTGACCCATCTCGGCCATCACGGCGAAGAGGGGCATAAGAAAGGACAGGAGAGAGTGATTGCTGCGATCGGCCAGGCGCTTGACAATGCTGAAGGCGACACGATGATTCTTCTTGAAAATACGGCGAACGAAAAAAATACGGTTGGCGGAACGTTCACGGATGTCGGTGTTATTGCTGATGGGCTTGGTCGCGAGCCAAGAGTTGGTTTTTGTTTTGACACCTGCCATGCGGCAGCGGCAGGATATGATCTCAAAGGTCATGGTGCGGCAACGGTTTTCGGCTGGTTTGCTGATGAGGCGGGTGATCTTTTGCGTCTCAAAGTGATTCACTTAAACGATATGAAGGGAGGCGTGGGCTCACATCTCGACCGCCACGAACATATCGGTCTTGGGTCGCTCGGCGAGGAAACAATTCGCGATGTGCTGACGCTCCCAAAAATTTCCCACTGCTCTTTCATCATGGAGACACCGTCAGATGATCGCCGTGATGATGCAGGAAACATGGCCGTCGCACGAAAACTTGCCGGGATGTGATGGGAGTGGAAACCGCAGCTTCAGAGGAGTTGATCGCGGGTCTCTCAAAACTTCACACAACCAAACTTGGTGCGGAAAGAATCAGAAGAAATCTTTCGCTTGAGTCGGAGGATGATGTGGTAGGCTGGTGCAGGGAACAAATTACAAATCCGGATGTGAAAATTTCGAGGAAAGGAAAAAACTTCTATGTTTATCTTGACGGCTGCGAGATAACGATTCATGCCCGCAGTTGTAGTATCATCACTGCACATGTCGTTTTTAAACGCGAATAGCACGAATCGCATGCCTTCGGCCTGCTCACCGCTTCGCGGAATAAAAAATCGCCAATGGCGATTTTTCAAAATAGAAAAAATGATCTATGTTCCTCTAAATAGGTAGATCTGTATAAAAAAATAATTTTAGTAAGCTATTCAAAATCACCATTGGCGATTTTTTTAATTCGCGCTATTCCGCGAAGCGGTGAGCAGGCCGAAGGCATGCGATTCGTGCCATTCGCGTTTTTTTCCAAATACTTTTTTCACGACATTACCCATTCAAAATAACAGCGCCAGCAACTCCTCACTGCTTCTCACCACTTCCGCATCCGTCTCAAGCATCAGATTCACGAGCTCCCTCTCACTGTACTTTCGGAAATCCGTCCGGACAGCAATCACCCGTTTGCCAAGAGCGGTTGCATACCCCATCTCCCATGCGGTACCGGAGTCAACGTCGGACCCATCAATTACCGCAACCACAATATCGCTGTTCCGCACACCGGAAAGATTCTGGCGATAGATGAATTCCTCACGTTTTTCACCACGCGACTCACCGGTATCAAGTTCCTGTGGCAGGTGAACTTCACAATAACACCGTGAGGAGATCAGATCCGCAAGAGCCTGATTGTAAACTCGCTGTGCCTCGGAAAATAATGGTGCCGCAAGATAAATCCGGTACTGCGCAAACTGCCTTACATCAATCAGCGGAATATCGGAAAATCGCTTCAGAAATACTCCGGGCCCTGCGGACTTCTCATCGCTGTAATAGGTCGTCGTAACACCACATGTCGGTGAAGAGTTCACGCCAATAATCGCAAGCGGGGCTTCGACTCTCTCTGCAATAAGAGATCTCACCTCAGCCTCAAGCCGATCAAGAAGCAGAGAAAACTCCGGTACATTCAACCGATCAAGAAAAGATCCGGGAGTACGGGGCACACCAAGAAACAAAGTCTCTGGACACGGAAGCGGAACAATCTCGATGTTGAATTTCTCGCATCTCCTGGCAGCCGCTGCCCAGTCAGTACGGTCTGCGTCAGTAGTGATTCCTTCAGCACGAAGTTTTTCATTCTGAATGCAGGGCGAGGCAAGAACGTACATTAATTACTTTCATAGGAAGTCATGAGGGATAAAATTCGCGGGAGGGTATGTTGGTATTATTTTCTGTTTGTCCATTACGTTCTGCTCCGCCCACGGAACACACTGACCACACGGAATAGGCACGGAAAAAAACATCACGGAGTAGACGTGAACATCACGGAACTCTCATTCAAAAAAATATTTTTTCAGGCTCTCACGAAATAATTTTTGAAATTATTTTTTCAGAAATATTTTGTGAACGAGATCGACCAGAAAATTTCGCAGAAAAAAAAACATCACGGAACTTTCACTCAAAAAATATTTTTCAGGCTCTCACGAAATAATTTTTGAAATTTTTTTCAGAAATATTTTGTGAATGTAATCGGTCACATAACTTCACTCAAAAAAATATATTCGTACTTTCAGAAAATAATTTTTAAAATTTTTTTTGAAAATTTCCGTGATGTTCACGTCTGCTCCGTGATGTTTTCTGTGAAACTCCGTGTGTTCCCGCGAAGCGGTAAGCAGACCGAAGGCATGCGTCTCGTGTTTTCCGTGGGCGGAGCTGAAGCTACAACACCACGACAGACACAAAACTTATCCGCATTTCATACAGACACAGTACCGCAAATAGCAGAGAAGAGATCATGATAGAAACACAGAGCTGGATGAACGAATTCACCGCAAAACTGCTCTCGCAGTTTGGCGAAAGGCTCATCTTCGCAGGACTTCAGGGAAGCTACCTGAGAGAAGAAGCAACCGAAGAAAGCGACATCGACGTCATGATCGTCCTTGACCAGCTTGCGCTCGCAGACCTTGCCGCATACAAAACAATCGTTGCGAAAATGCCTGAAGGAGAAAAGGCATGCGGATTTATCTGTGGGAAAGAAGAACTTCTCGCCTGGCCCAAACATGAACTCTTCCAGCTCGCCAAAGAAACAAAAAACTGGCACGGAGACCTTGCACAACTTCTTCCGCCGGTCACAAGAGAAGACATCTGTGACAGCGTAAGAATTTCTGCGGCAAACCTCTATCATGAAGCATGCCACAGGTACCTCTATGACAAAGAAGACGACAGGGTCGAAAATCTTCAGAATGCCTACAAAACCTCATCCTTCCTCCTCAAACTCGTACATTATCTCAGAACGTACGAGTACATCACCACCAGAAAAGATCTCCTGCCTACACTATTAGGAACCGAGCAGGAGATACTCCTCTCGTTCATGAACTGGGACAACGAAGTTGCTGTCCGCCGTGAGAATCCTGACTTGTGGTATCAGCGCTTGATCTCTTTTGCCGGAGACCTTCTCAGAGAGATGCAGGACGCATCACCCGAAATCAGAATAACCGTACAGGCCCAATAACATACAAACAATGGCGGACCAAACACGGACAAAAGGAATACCTCTCATCGCATACCGCGACAACTCCTGCGATCCGAAAAAATGTACCATGAAAAAACTGGAACGGTTCGGCATGATGCGCATAGTCACCCGCATCCAGGAAATTCCAAAAACCACACTTCTTCTGGACCCGACCGCAGATGTCATCTCGCCTGCCGACAGAAACTGGGTGCGGTCAATCACCGCTCTTGACTGTTCATGGGAAGTACTCGACACCGCAAACCTCAGCTCATGGAAAGGAAGGCGGGCGCTTCCCTTCCTCGTCGCCGCAAATCCGGTCAACTTCGGCAAACCCTTCACCCTCACCTCAGTCGAAGCAATCGCCGCAACCCTGCACATCCTCGGAGAAGCAGAACAGGCAAAAGCAGTGCTCGCAAAATTTCACTGGGGCTTAAACTTCCTTGCTCTCAACGCTGAACCGCTCGCCGAGTATGCACAGGCAAAGAACAGTGAAGAGGTACTAAAAATACAAAGCGAGTATATTGGATAAAGCCGTCCCCACCGTGACTATTAACATCTGAAACGACTAAATAACACCTATACAATGGCAAGCGTAAGCATCCGGAGATACGGACAAATTTTTGATGTACTGATGAAGTACGGATTTTCCTACTATCTCAACGAACTTTTCCCGGGATTCATCAACACCAAGAAGTCATCGCAGGACGATTTCAGCTCATACTCGATATATGCAAGAGTCCGCATGGCCCTCGAAGAACTTGGTCCGACCTTTGTCAAGTTCGGCCAGCTGATGAGTACGAGAACCGAACTTTTCCCGCCCGAGATGATCGATGAGCTCTCCAAGCTGCAGGACAGAGTTGGTGTTGTTCCGTTCGATGAGGTTATCCCGACGCTGGATGAGTACATCCCTGACTGGCGTGATGTCTTCACCTCGCTTGATCCAAAACCGCTTGCCGCAGCATCCATCTCCCAGGTCTACCGGGCCGTCATGCAGGACGGAACCGAGCTTGCTCTGAAAATTCAGCGCCCCAACATTCAGGAGAGAATCGAGCAGGACATCGTACTTCTCAGATCCCTTGCCGAAAAAATTGAGGAGAAACGGCCTGACCTTCGTCTCTATAATCCGGTAACCCTTGTCGATGACTTTTCTGTTCAGATCAAAAAAGAGCTGGACTTTACCCGCGACGGTATGAATGCGGAACGGCTCGCACGAAATATGCGGGTCTCAGGTATTCCCGGCATCAAGGTCCCGAAAATTTACTGGGAGTTCTCTGGAAAACGCCTGCTTGCAATGGAGTTCGTCTCAGGAGTCAGATGCGACGCGGTAGAGGATATCGTTGCGATGGGTATGGATCCAAAAGATCTCGCCAGCCGCGGACTGAAATCCTTCATGGTTCAGATCTTCCAGAACGGATTTTATCACGGCGATCCGCATGCAGGAAACATTCGTGTCTCGCCGAAAGGTGATCTGGTTTTCCTTGACTTTGGTGTCTGCGGTGTTCTGATGAAGGACACGCGAAACAAGTTCATCTCTCTCATGCTTGCGCTGTTCTCTGCTGACACCGACATGACGATTCGTTATGTCAAAAATCTCGGTGTGAAAATTCCTGCATCAGGCATCGATGAGTTCCGCGGCGAACTGTATCTGGCTCTTCAGGACAGCAAAGACATGGGAGCCCAGATGAACTTCTCGGGACTCGTTGGCGCAATTCAGGAGCTGTTCCAGAGAAACAATATTCGTGTTCCGCCAAATCTTATGCAACTTTTGAAGGCGCTGATGCTTGTTTCAAACATTGCGTTCACGCTTGACCCTGAGCTTGAGTTTGCCAAGGAAGCAGAGCCGTACTTAAAGAAGCTGATCGCTGAAGATGTCCGCGATCCAGAGAATGTGCAGAAGAAAATTCTTGACGCAAAAGTCAGACTCGAGGATCTTTCGCGTGTGCCGCAGCAGCTGTCTGCGGTTCTGGAGATGGCATCCGAAGGAAAACTCAGAATCGATGTGGCGGCAAAAGAGATCGGCGATCTCAGAGTTACGCTTGAGAGTTCGATTGACAAGCTGGTTATTGGTCTGATGCTCTCGGCAATTGTGGTCGGTCTCTCACTTGTTCTGATGAGTCAGCCTGCTGAAGCCGGATACTTCTCCCTGCTCTCTTATATTGCGGCAATCGTGGTGATTCTGATTGTCTTCTATAAGATGCAGACCCGCGGAAACAAATCCAAGAAGGATTAATTTTTTTTCTATTCATTTTTTTATTTTTAGTGGTTTTTTCATTAAGTTCTGCCGCCCACGGAAAATCGGAAAACACGGAGCTTCACAGAAAAACATCACGGAGCAGACGTGAACATCACGGAACTCTCATTCAAAAAAATATTTTCTGACTCTCACAAAATAATTTTTAAAACTTTTTTCAGAAATATTTTGTGAATGTGGTAGGCCACAAAATCTCACTGAAAAAAATATCACGGAACTCTTACTCAAAAAAATATTTTCGGACTTTCACAAAATAATTTTTAAATTTTTTTTTGAAAATTTCCGTGATGTTCACGTCTACTCCGTGATGTTTTTTTTTCTGTGAAATTTCTGCGTGCTCCGTTTTTCCGTGGGAGGCAGAACGTACGTCTGTTTTTCCCGCGAAGCGGTGAGCACGCCGTTCCGTCGTGGGAATCGTGGGCTGAAACGCGAGTCAGCACCATCTTTAGTACTATCTCCAACTACATCTAATCAAAGACTCATATACAGTAGTATCCGTTCGAACCCCTTTGAATGGAAAAACAGGAGATGAAAAAAAATGTTCTGCCAGCAATGTGAAGAGACCGCACGTGGTCTCGGCTGTACAGCAGGTGGCGTCTGCGGAAAAGACAACGACACTGCCTGTTATCAGGACGCAGTAAACTTTGCGCTTTCCGGCCTTGCGTACCGGAAAATCCACCAGCCTGCCGGGGCAAAAGTTCCGGCCAATACTGTTCAACAGGATAAAGATGTTGTCGCAATTTTGTTCTCGACCCTCACCAACGTCAACTTCGATAAAGAGCGGTTCAAAACATATCTGAAAACAATAATCAGCTACCGCGACGCATATCCGAAAATTTCCGGAGAGCCAAAACAATGTTCCTGGATTCCTGCATCCGAAGAGGACATCGTTCATCTTGAGGGAGGCATCGGGCTTCTTGCAATCGAAGACGAGAACGAGCGGTCGCTGTTCTCCCTGCTTCTCTTCGGACTGAAAGGAATGTGTGCCTACTACTCGCATGCCGAAGCTCTCGGGAAAACCGATGCAGATATTGTAGCATTCATCTACAAAGGCCTTGCATCAAGATTTGAGAAGCACAGCATTGAGGAACGCACAGCACTGGTTCTTGAATGCGGAAAGATGGGAGTGAAGATGCTTGCACTGCTTGATGAAGCAAACAAGTACTACGGAACGACCGCTATCACCAAAGTTCACTGCGGTGTTGGAACGAAACCGGGAATTCTCGTGACCGGCCATGATCTCAAAGACTTAGAGATGCTTCTTGAGCAGACGAAAGGGACCGGAGTCGATGTTTACACGCATGGTGAAATGCTGGTCGCCCACGCACATCCAGACTTTGCCAAGTATGATAATCTGATCGGCAACTACGGTACATCCTGGGCAAATCAGAAGGACGAGTTCCCGAAGTTTGGCGGACCGATTCTGTTTACCACAAACTGTCTGGTTCCCCCGCCCGAAGAGTACCGCAAGAAAATTTTCACAACCGGTTCGGTCGGATTTGCCGGAGCAGTACATATTCCTGAGAAGGCTGACGGATCAAAAGACTTCTCTGAGATCATTGCGATGGCAAAGAAATGCAAAGCTCCGCAGGACCTTAAACTGACGGATGTCACAACAGGTGCCGGACACGACGCGGTTCTTGCGGCAGCACCAAAGATTCTGCAGCTGATCAAAGAGAAAAAGATCAGGCGCTTTGTCGTGATGGCAGGTTGTGACGGACGACACAAAGAGCGTGCCTACTACACCGAGTTTGCGAAGGCTCTCCCCAAAGATGTGATCATTCTCACCGCAGGCTGTGCGAAATTCCGGTACAACCGTCTTGACCTCGGCGATATCGAAGGAATTCCCCGCGTGCTGGATGCCGGCCAGTGTAATGACTCGTACTCACTTGTCGTGATTGCGTTAGAGCTTGCAAAGGTGCTCAAGACCGATGTGAATGCTCTGCCTCTGTCGTTCAACATTGCCTGGTATGAGCAGAAGGCAATTCTTGTGTTCCTGACTCTGCTTTCCCTTGGCATCAAGGATATCATGATCGGTCCGAATTTACCGGCATGCGTCTCGCCTGATGTGCTGAACACGTTGGTGAAGCTGTTTGGCGTACAACCGAACAGCACCGTTGAAGCAGATCTGAAGAAACTCCACATCGTCTGAATCAGACGAGAAGATAGCTGGCATGAACGATAGTTTGTGCGGTATCTTCAGCGACCGTGACAACCGCCGGATAATCTCCGGCGGCTTTGTCGATCGTGGATGAATTTGTTTTTTTGGATGATGTCGTGAAAAATTTCTTCGGATAGGACTTACATGGTGATGAGTTTCATTGTTTGGGATTTTTCTGTAGGTGGTCTCACTTGGAGTAACCACGGAACACACTGAACACACGGAATACCACGGAAAAAAACACGAATAACGCCTGCGGCGCCGGAAAACACGGAAAGCCTAAGGAAGTTGGCATCTCAAAACGGTGACATATACCAATACCCGCACTCTTAGTCTTTCCGTGTTTTCCGTAAGCGAAGCGGTATTCTGTGTTTTTTCCGTGGTATTCCGTGTGTTCAGTGTGTTCCGTGGTTGCCCCAAATAAAACCAAGGACAGAGAATCCCTTTTCCTTATGCTATTTCACACCGCGTAAGTCCTACGTAAAAAATAAAAAATTATTTTTTCCGTTTGCATACAAACGAACACACATACTCGCTGCATCTTCCATCACATGGATCAAGATGCACAATCACCGTGACACGCGAAATTTCATTTTCAAGATCATGTTCGATCTCCTTCAGTACCGCATGCGCCTCTTTGAGAGGAGTCGCATGCGGCATCATCAGATGAAACTCAACAAACCGTCCGGGCCCGGAGCGGCGGGTCTTCAGACTGTGGAAGTTTGTGTACTCATTCGCATGCCGGCAGATGATCACCTCAATCTTCTCAATCTCCTCAGGTTCCAGACTTTGATCCATCAGATCCGCAAAACTTCTGCGGATCAGGAAGTATGCCTCGCGAAGAATAAACAGCGCAACAATGATCGCAATAACCGAGTCAAGGAACACCAAGTGCGTCAGCTGAATCAGAATGAGTCCGGCAAGCACGCCTAATGACGTCAGAACATCAGCCCGCAGATGCCATGCATCGCTCTCAAGAGCGATTGACTCGGTCTCCTTTGCAACCCGCATCAGTTTCTGCGACACAAAGAAGTTCATCACCGCAGAAACTCCCATCACAATCATACCTGCATACAGCAGCTCAAACGAGATCAGATCTCCGCCGTGAATCAGCTTCTGCACCGCTTCCCAGATGATGATGCCTGCCGCAAGAACAATTAAGAGAGCCTCAATCAGGCCTGATGCGTCCTCGTACTTCCCGTGACCGAACGCATGATCCGCGTCTGGGGGCTCAGAAGATTTTCGCACCGAAAAGTAGGCAACAAACGAAGCAAGAAGATCCATTCCTGAGTGAATGCCTTCCGAGATAATACTGACCGAGCCTATCAACAAACCGGTCACAATTTTTGCAATGGTGAGAAAAAGATTTGAAAATATGGACAACCGGACCGCGTTCTGTTTTTTTCGGTTATTCTCCTCGGTATCCATGATCACTATAGTAGAGATTATAGGTTCCAGTCACGTAAATAAGTTAAGCGGTCCGGATGAGAACATGATCACCAAAGATTTACTGATTACCCGCATCTCCAGTCAGATTCAAACTGAAGAAGAGTACGGCAGAACACTTGAGAAAGGAAAACTCAGACTTGCAAGAACAAAATACTGGGTGCCCATTCCTGCAGTAATTCTCATCATCTGGGGCCTCATCAGTGCAGCGAACGGCATCCCGCCAATCGATATTATGATGCTCTGGGTTGTCGGGAGCTTTTTCATCTACATGTTCTACTTCTTTTTGATGATGATCCCTTCCCTTGGCTCTGACTCAACGAGCAGCCTGTTTGACGGCAGCAGTTCAATACAGATCAGAGAGTTTCTGCGGCTCGCAAATCTTCTGCGAACCGTCAGAAAAAATAAGGTTACGTTTCTTGAAATATTCTGGAACGCATTTCTGATCAATGCCAAGCCGCTTGCCAAAGGATTTGCGGTAATTTATCTGACCGATCTCATCTGTGCAGGGATTCTCTACTTCTACCATGTGATCGACTTACATCTTCTGCTGATCATCATTGTTCAGATAGCAGTGATACTGATCTTTTATACAAAAATTGTGATGGCAGAGCCTGATACTCCCGGATTTTTCATCGGAAAATCCTTTTCAGCGAAAAAGAATGATGAGGGCGAGGTGGCAAAGCTGAAGATCTGGCTCTACATCAGCGGATTTGCTATGTTTACCGGACTGTTGATTGTCGGGGCAATGATGTTTCCGGGACTGACGCTTGGTCAGTATCTTGCTGAGATAACGATTCTTCCAACAGAGTTCCCGATTATTCTCATCCTTGTGCTGGTAACCCAGGCGGTGATTGTCCGGTATTTGCAAGGGATTGAGAGCAGAAAACTGATGGCTGAACTTAACAGCCGCCATCTTGCGGTGTTAGAGGATGATCTTCTGGTGAGGGTCAAAGCCGCAGAACCGGATCAGCTGGATGAGCTGCTGCGGGAGTTTCTGCTGCTCAAGATGAACAAGCTGATGGTGCAGGAGTTCTTCAAGCGGTTCCCTGCATATGCTCTGGTGCCGAACTTTTTGCTGATTGGCGACCCGACCGCACGCGAGGTGCTGAACACGACGGGGGACACCAAACGGATCAGGGAGCTGCTCTGAGTTAGAGCAGACTCCGCGTTATAAGCGCGATGGTTTTCGCGTCGCAGATGCGTCCGTCGATTACCATTTGTAAAGCCTCTTCTTTTTTCACGCGGACAACCTCGATGATCTCATCCTCGTCGCAGCAGAATGCATTGCATGAGGAAAGGCCGCGTGCCTCAAACAGCCAGAGTTTTTCCGTGCAGAATCCCGGCGACGAGTAGACAAAGCCACGCGGGATAAGTTCATCTGCAATCAGTTTCGCCTCTTCGGCGAGTTCACGTCGGGCGGCAATGACAGGATCAGTATCTTCAGGCTCCATGCCGCCTGCCGGAACCTCATAGATGTAGGAGTCGATCACCGCCCTGTACTGGCGGATAAGATACACGAAGTGTTCGTCGGTCGGAAGGATGCAGACCGCGGGAACCGGCTCGACAAATAAGTATTCACGATCAAAACCGTTCGGAAGATGTACAGGCTTTGTGGAAATTTTCAGGCGCGGGGTATCGTAAATGATCGGCATTACAGCATGCTCTCTGCTTGGTGAATTGGTTGCGAGATGATAAAAATCCTCAGGATGAGAATCTGAAACGCGAATAAAAAATCACATTAGTATATGAAATCTGCCGTCTCATGAGTAGTTACGGAAAAATCTCGCCATGAACATCAGTCTGCTTGAACCAATCGGCGTTTCAAAACACATCATCGATGAACTCGCCGGAGATCTGATAGCCCAGGGACACCGTTTCACGTATTATGATACAAAAACTGTTGACGCGGGCGAGCTTGCAAAACGATCACAGGATCAGGACATTGTGATCATCGCAAACAATCCGTATCCGGCAGAAGTTATTCACACAGCAGAGCGGCTGAAGATGATCGATGTTTCATTTACCGGCATCGATCATGTTGATACAACGACCTGCAAAAGCCGCGGCATCACCGTCTGCAATGCTGCAAACTACTCAAACGAAACGGTCGCAGAACTCGTCATTGGTCTGACGATTGCAGTTCTCAGAAAAATCCCGACAGGTGATATTGCCACACGAGTCGGCAAAACAAGTCTCGGACTTACCGGCAGAGAGATTGCCGGAAGAACGGTTGGCATCATTGGCACCGGAAGGATTGGGACAGTCACCGCACGACTGTTTGCCGCGTTCGGTGCCCGTGTGATTGCCTACTCGCGGACAAAATCCGCAGAGGCAGAGCGACTCGGCGTGACCTATGTAACGCTTGAAGAGCTGATGAAAGAAAGCGACATCATCTCGCTGCATGTTCCAAGCACAGCCGAGACAAAACATCTGATCAATGCAGAACGAATCAGTCTGATGAAGACTGACGCAATTCTCATCAACTGTGCAAGAGGAGCGATTGTGGACAATGCAGCGCTCGCAGAAGCACTCAGACTGGGAAAAATTGCCGGTGCAGGCATTGATGTCTTTGACATGGAGCCGCCACTACCGGAAAAATATCCTCTGCTTGATGCGCCAAACACCATCCTCACGCCGCACATCGCTTTTGCCTCAGAGGAGTCGATGAAGAGAAGGGCAGAGATCGTCTTTGAAAACATCCGTGCCTACCTGAATGGTACGCCGCAAAATATCTGTAAACTATGTTCATCAGACCAGAAACCCCAGAAGAGTTTGAAGAGCTCTATCAGCTGATTGAAACTGCGTTCAAAACCGCCGAGGTAGCATCCGGAACCGAGCAGGAGTTCGCGGACCGTCTTCGGGCCGGAGAAAATTATGTTCCCGACCTCGCACTCGTTGCAGAGGCGGACGGAAAAATCATCGGCCATGTCATGTTCACGAAACTCCGGATTACTGGAGGCACATGGGAACATACAGTTCTGATTCTCGCACCAATCGCAGTGGTGAAAGAGTTCCGGAGTCAGGGTATCGGATCAGCCCTGATCCGTGAAGGTTTTGCCCGTGCAAAAGCTCTCGGATACGATGCGGTGATTCTCGTCGGCAGTCCCTTGTACTATGGCCGCTTCGGCTTCACCGAGCTTGCTGGTTTTGGCATCAGTCACTCGGAAGATTTTCCATCGATGTATGTTCTCGGAGTTGAACTGGTGCCCGGAGCTCTTGCAGGCATCAATGGATACGTGGAGTTTCCCGCATAGGTGTACTGAATGATTACCGAACTTGGCGCGGATTCGTTTATTATGGCATTCTGTTGCTGGATATGCGGATTCATTTTTTTATGCATCGGTATCTGGGCATACCGCAGCAAAAAACCGATACACTTCTGGGCAGGCTCGACTGTTTCTCCGGCAGAAATTTCTGATGTTTCTGCATACAACAAAGCAAACGCAGTCCTTTGGACTGTCTACAGTATTCCGTACTTTGTTATCGGTGTTCTCGGCTTTTTCGTTGAGACCACCATCGCGGGAATTCTGCTGGTGATCGTTTGTGTTGGCGGACTGCCGGTGCTGGTTTTCGCGTACTTACGGATCTACAAGAAATATCATCAGTAATTTTCTGGAATGAGAATTTAAAACGCGAATCGCATGCCTACGGCCTGCTCACCTTTTCGCACGCCGTTTCGTCGTGCTCACTGCTTCGCAGCTTCGCGGAATAGCGCGAATAAAAAAAATCAATGTTTTTGCAAAACAGATAACCATCCAACATTAATAATTTTTAAAAATCGCCATTGGCGATTTTTTATTCGCGTTCTTCGCGTTTCATTTAATCAACGATTAGCGTACGGGATAGGATCCGCAATTCCCAGATCCGCAAACGCCTTCAGCCGCGAGAGGCAGGAGCTGCACACACCGCACGCTGTATCCTCAGTATCATAACAGGACCAGGTATCCTCGTACTGCACACCGAGGCGCAGGCCCTCGCGGAGGATGTCGGTTTTGTTCATCGACACAAACGGCGTCAGCAGTTTGATCTCCTTTTCCGTCTGCGTTCCGATTCGGATAACATTCTGCATCGCCGCAATAAACTCAGGAGTGCAGTCAGGATACCCGATATGATCGCCTGACTGCACGCCGATAAACATCGCATCGCCATCACGCGACTCGCAGTACGATGTCGCGATCGAAATCAGATTCGCATTTCTGAACGGAACATACGTGTTCGGGCGGTCTGCTCTGCCGAGAGTTCCCTCTTCCACCGCGATATCCATGTCGGTCAGACTGCTCGTCCCAAACCTCGTAAAATAATCAAGCGAGATCTCAACAAAGTCCGCCGCATCGAGAGCTTCCGCAGCACGGCGGGCGCAGGCAAGTTCCTTATTTTGCGTCCGCTGACCGTAATTCATGTGAAGCGCCAGAATATCATATCCCATATCCTTCGCAATATATGCGAGCGTGGTTGAGTCCATGCCGCCCGACATCAGACAGACTGCCTTCACGGAATGTTCACCACTTTGTGCAGCTGAAGCTGGAATCTTACCGGAAGCTTCTCTGCAATGATCGTCTCAACCAGCCACTTCGTATCGGTCCCGTAAACCGGCGTGATGCAGACCGGAGCGCGAAGCTTCGGGTTCGCCGCAAGCACCTCAACCATATACAGATAATCAGCCTCATCACCGATCACAAACTTCACCGTGTCAGTCTCGCGAAGAGAGGAAAGCAGCGACAGATCGCTCATCTCGCCGGATGACGGACACTTCACATCCATACAGATGGAAGCGTAATCCCGCAACTCAATGAAGGGAATCGTTCCGTTCGTCTCAATCTCCACGACGACTCCTGCTTCATGCATCGCTGCAATGAGGGGGGCGAGTTCTTCCTTTTGCAGAAGCGGTTCGCCGCCCGTGATGCAGACGTACGAAACTCCGGATGCGATTGCCGCTTCCATAATTTCCTCTGCGGTCGTCTCAACACCGATCGCATTGCCAAGAGCGTACTCTGTATCGCACCATGCACAGTGAAGATTACATCCTGCAAGCCGCACAAACATGCAGGGCATGCCCTGACGAAGCCCTTCGCCTTGGAGACTGACAAACGTCTCAGTTATCTTCATTCCGCATCAACCTCGGCGTAACAGCCGTCAGATTCCCAGACCCGGACCTTGGTTACCTGAGCGTCCATACTATTCTCGCGGCAGAAACAGTTCAGCCGGTATCTGATATCCTCGGCAAGGAGCTCACTGGTTGGGTCGCCGTTCGTTAAGACCGGCTGCTGGAACGGTAAAATCGCCGCTGCCAGAGGATCATCCTTGTTCAGAATCACCTGATGATCGTACACCTCCACAACCTGCTTTACAATATTGTAATCGATCAGAATCTTGGAGGTCGCATCAATTATTCCTTCCATCCAGACCTCAACTCCCCAGCGGTGACCGTGCAAACGGGAGCATTTACCCTGATAATGCATCAGGCGGTGGGATGCATCAAAATGTGTTTCTTTAAATATCCGGGTAGCCATAGCTCTCAATATATTGCCTTTGGTGAACTATAATAATAGAGGTAGAGTTCCTGTATCATGACCGCACCCCAGTACATCTATGACGGAAATATCGTTGGGAAAAAGATTGCCGAACTGAGAAACACACTGCCGGAGTTCGGGATTTTGTACTCGATTAAGGCAAACCCGTACGCGCCTCTCGTCGCCTATATTGCTTCGCAGAACGTGGGGGCAGACGCTGCCGCGAAGAAGGAGGTCCTGATCGCGGAGGCTGCCGGAGTTCCCGCGGAAAACATTTACTACTCAGGTCCCGGAAAAACCGCTGCAGACCTTGAGGAAACTTTTGACAAATGCATCATCATCGCCGACAGCTTTCATGAACTCGAACTCCTTGACAGTATCGCAAGTTCACGCCGCATAAAAAAATCCGTCGGCATCCGGATCAATCCATCTTTTTTTGGAACGCCAGGAAAGTTCGGCATCGATGAAGAGCTGTGCACGAGAGATGCCTTCTCTCGGTATCCACATCTTGTGATAGCAGGCATTCATGTGCATGTCAAATCTCAGGAGCTTGACTGGCAGAAGATTTACCAATACTATGAAAATGTATTTGCTCTCGCGGAAAAAATTCAGAACGAGCTTGGAGAAAAACTTTCTTTCATCAACTTCGGGAGCGGCATCGGTGTCCCTTACACCGCAGACGACAAACCTGTGGACCTCGCAAAACTCAGCACGGCATGCGGCCTCCTCGTGAGAAAATATCAATCGAAAATTCCGGCAAAACTTCTCATCGAGTCAGGCAGGTTCATCGTCTGCGAGGCAGGGACTTACACAACCAAAGTTCTTGACATCAAAAAATCCCGGGGAAAGACGTACCTCATCGTTGCCGGAGGACTCAATGGATTTGCACGACCTGCGGTTGCAGCTCTTCTCGAAGAAGATCATGTAGCGACAGAGCCACTCTTCACCAAACATCATGCATGGACGATTACGCTTGACGGGAAGTCTGATGAAATGGAGATGGTCGACATCGTTGGAAACCTCTGTACCGCGTCTGACATTCTTGCAAAAGATTTTCTTTTGCCAAAGGCAGAGATAGGCGACCGCATCACCATCACCAACGCAGGAAGCTACGCCTGCACACTTTCCTTTCAGCAGTTTGGAGGTCAGCAAGCACCGGAGGAGACACTGATACTCCCGGAGGGGTCTTCCCATTAAGATTATTAACACAGCCTGCTCATAAGTATAGGAACATACGAGGGTAAGGTATCCGTAAGGACTTAGGCCCCCGCATTCACAATATTCCAACAGAGGAATAGTTTCTCCAAACTACGTGCACGTTCTTTGGGGAACAAACCACGCAGGAAACTGCGTATAAAGATTCATCTATCCAAAAATCTACTTTAACAGAGGTAATTGAATGGGACAGGGAAAATTCGCAGCAAGAAAGCTTGTTCGCTCCGCCAAGAAATTCCGGTGGAGTGACTCAGTGTATGCGCGCAGAGCGCTCAAACTGAAGCTGAAAGCAGATCCACTTGAAGGCGCACCGCTTGGACGTGCAATCGTTCTTGAAAAAGTTGGTGTTGAAGCAAAACAGCCGAACTCAGCAATCAGAAAGTGCGTTCGTGTTCAGCTGATCAAAAACGGTCGTCAGGTCACTGCATTCGCAGTGGGCGACGGTGCAATCAACTTCATCGATGAACACGATGAAGTCACTATCTGCGGTATCGGCGGTCGTGCAGGACGTTCCATGGGAGATATCCCCGGAGTCCGTTTCGTCGTTATCGGCGTCAACGGTGTCACCCTCAATGAGCTTGTCATCGGACGCAAAGAGAAGTCACGGAGGTAAATAATATGACAGAAGAACAGGCTGCAACCAGCAAAATCCTGCTGTTCAACAAGTGGGATACCAGCGAAGTTGTGGTAAAAGATGCGGGTCTTATCCGCTACGTCACGGTTACCTCAACCGAGGTCCCGAGCTCCTGCGGCAGACTGACCCAGCAGCAGTTCACCAAAAGCCAGATGGCAATTGTTGAGCGGCTTATCAACCGTCTGATGCAGAAAGAGGGCAACACCGGCAAGAAACAGATGTGCACCCGTATGGTTATGGATGCCTTCGATGAGATCAACAAGAAGACCAAGCAGAACCCGCTTCAGGTCCTTGTTGATGCAATCGCCAACGCCGGCCCACGCGAAGAAACCGTTCGTCTGAAGTACGGCGGTATCAACGTCCCGAAATCCGTGGACTCCGCTCCAATTCGTCGTGTCAACACAGCACTCCGCTACATTGCCATGGCAACCTGGAAAGGTTCCCACAAAACCAAGAAACCGGCATCACAGGTGCTCGCCAATGAGCTGATCATGGCAGCAAAAGGAGATGCAAAATGCTTCTCGGTCGGAAGGAAGGAAGAAGTCGAGCGGATTGCGAAGTCGGCTCGGTAAACAAATATTAATTCTTTTTTTAATGGTGTATAATGTCACGCGGAAAGAAGATGGTTGAAAAGATTACTGAGCTCATGAACGAGCCCCAGTACATCCGTAATATCGGTATCGTTGCACACATTGACCACGGAAAGACCACCCTTTCTGACAACCTCCTCTCCGGAGCAGGAATGATCAGCGAGGAACTTTCCGGCAAGGCATGCTGGATGGACTCTGACGAGGAAGAACAGGCGCGTGGAATCACAATTGATGCATCCAACGTGTCCATGGTTCACACCATCGGCGACCACGAGTACCTCATCAACATGATTGATACTCCCGGTCACGTTGACTTCGGTGGGGACGTTACCCGTGCAATGCGTGCGGTTGACGGCGCTGTCGTTGTCGTCGACTCTGTTGAGGGGCCGATGCCGCAGACCGAGACGGTTCTGCGTCAGGCACTCAAAGAGGGTGTCCACCCGGTTCTGTTCATCAACAAGGTTGACCGCCTTATCAATGAACTGAAAGTTGACCCGCAGGAGATGATGATCCGCCTTGGCAAGGTTATTGACAAGGTTAACAAGCTCATTAAAGGAATGAACGAGGATCTCTACAACAACGGCGGATGGAAACTTGACCCGATGAAAGGAAACGTTGCATTCGGTTCCGCTCTCTACAACTGGGCAATCTCAATTCCGTACATGAAGAAGTCCGGTGTGAGCCTTCAGACGATCATCGACAAGTGTAACGAGGGAGATACAAAGTACTTAGCAAAGACCTCACCGCTGCACGCTGTTCTTCTTGACATGGTCGTTACCTTCCTGCCGAACCCGCTTCAGGCACAGGGTAAGAGATGCCACATTATCTGGCACGGCGATGTTGAGTCTGAGATCGGTAAGGCAATGTATGCCTGCGATGCAAAGGGTCCGGCAGCAATGATGGTTACTGACATCTCTTTTGACAAGCATGCAGGAGAGGTTGCAACCGGCAGACTGTTCTCGGGAACGCTGACCCGCGGTATGGAGGTCTACATCTCCGGTACTGCAGGCAAGCCGAACAGACTTCAGCAGGTTGGTATCTTCATGGGCCCGACCCGTGTGGATGTCGACAAGGTTGTTGGAGGTAACATTGCCGCAGTTACTGGTATGAGCGATGCTATTGTTGGATCGACTGTTTCTTCCATTAAGGACATGACTCCGTTCGAGTCCCTGAAGCACTACTCTGAGCCGGTTATGACCGTTGCAGTCGAAGCAAAGAACACCAAAGATCTGCCAAAGCTGATCGAGGTTCTGCGCCAGGTTGCAAAGGAAGACCCAACTGTTCGTGTCAACATCAATGAGGAGACCGGAGAACACCTTATCGCAGGTATGGGCGAGCTTCACCTTGAGATCATTACTGGTCGTATCAAGAGAGACAAGGGTGTGGATATCGTTACCTCCCCGCCAATCGTTGTATACCGTGAGACTGTGTCCAAAGCACTTGACGGAACTGTTGAGGGTAAGTCCCCGAACAGACACAACAGATTCTTCCTGTCGGTTGAGCCGATGCCGGAGAACATTCTTGAGGCAATCCGATCCAGTGAGATCTCGATGAACATGGACAACATCGCACGCCGTGATGCGCTTTTCGCACTTGGTCTCGACAAGGATGAGGCAAAGAGCGTGAAGGATATCTATGGCTCGAACATGCTCATCGACTGCACGAAAGGTATTCAGTACCTGAATGAGACGATGGAGTTAGTCATCGATGGTATACACGAGGCACTCGACGGCGGACCGCTCGCAGATGAGCAGGTGCAGAACGTTCTCATTAAGCTCCACGATGTGAAGCTGCACGAGGATGCTATCCACCGTGGTCCGGGACAGGTTATTCCGGCAGTCCGTGGTGGTCTGAAGGCTGCTCTGTTAATGGCAGGCGACACACTGCTTGAGCCGATGCAGAAGATCCAGATCACTGTTCCGCAGGATCAGATGGGTGCGGCAATTTCCCAGATTCAGGGACGCCGCGGCCAGCTGTCCACGACCGAGGCTGAGGGTGACCAGATTGTGGTCAACGGCGAAGCACCGGTTGCAGAGCTGTTCGGTTTCGCAGGCGACATCCGCTCTGCAACGGAAGGCCGCGCAATGTGGTCCACTGAGTTCGCAGGCTTCTCTCCGGTTCCGCAGGGTATGCTTTCTGAGATCGTTATCGGTATCAGAAAGAGAAAGGGTCTCAAAGATCAGATCCCAACTCCGAAAGATTACCTCGAGTAATTTTTTCGGACAAATTACAGAGAATACTTCTCCCGGGAAATTCGGGAGTCAACCCCTTCCTCTGTTATCTTTTTTCTTTGTTTTCGTTTGCGATACTGTGAGAGATTATTTTCATCACAACAGCAAATTACTCATATCTGGCGAGATTTTCAGAAAATAACAGCAAATAAACTCGTAGTTTACGGAAACGGTTTATCTTCAGCAAGGTAATTACTTGCTATGAAGAAAAACAGCATACTCTTCATTGGCCTCGTTCTTGCGGTGCTCGCAGTTTGCATTGTGGGAACGGCAATCGCGGCCAGTCATGAGCCGCAGAGCGGTAATACAACAGTATTGACTCCAGAACTCACGATTACGGTTGAAGAGGCCGCGACAGTTTCCGCAGGCGAGCAGGTGAAGTTCATCATTCCGTCAAACCCGACTACCGGCTATCAATGGATTGTGACGGATGCTGAAGGTCTGAACGTGACCGAGAAAGATTTCATCCAGGCAGAACACGAGGAAGGCATGGCCGGAACCGGAGGATGGCAGGTGTTTTCCCTGACCGCAGAGAAGGCAGGAACCTACACCTTCACCGCTGAGTACAAACGGTCGTGGGAAACTGATGCAGAACCAGTCTACACCTTTACACAAACCGTTGTCGTGAAGGAAGCTTCGAGCGAATCAGCAGAGGAGCCGGTGTATGTCGTCTCCTTTGACGGAACGATGAATCCGCAGGTGAATGAAGTCGTAAAGATCACAATTCCGGGCAACCCGACGACAGGTTATGCATGGAACGCAGCCGCAGCAGAGGGCCTGACAATTCTGAAGTCAGAGTACCTTCCTTACGAACATGAGAGCGGCATGACCGGGTTCGGTGGAACCTATGTCTGGTACGTAACCGCAGAGAAGTCAGGAACCTACACCTTCAACGCAGAATACAAGCGTTCATGGGATACGACTGCGGCTGAGCAGTTTGCCGTGAATCTGACCTTCATCGAATAATCAATACAAAATCTCTTGGGAAAGCCGGGGAAACTCTCCGGTACTTTTTTTAATCACGGTTTTTGTTAGTCCCAGATAAACTACTTTTTCTTTTTCGCCAGCCAACATACAGAGCAGTTATGTCCGGGTCAGTTCAGCATGCATCAGCTTGTCCGATCGTATTCAACGACGGCAGTGCATTTGACATGCATGTCCACACCAATCACTCCGATGGCTTCGTCCGCATCCCCGAACTACTTGCCTACCTCAGGCGCAGAAACCTTTGTGCCGCAATCACGGATCACAATGTCATCACTGGTGTCTGTGAAGCCTACGAACATGAAGATGCGGGCAACCTGATCATCCCGGGCATTGAGGTCTCTGCAGTTGACGGACCGCATATGCTGATCTATTTTGATACCGTTCGCGACCTGCAGTCCTACTACGAGTCATCAGTCCACGACCATCAGGGGGCATGCCCCCACATGGCAACCGATCTCACCACCGAACAAATTGTCATCGAAGCAAACGAAAGCGGCGGCTTCGTCGTCGCCGCACATCCGTACGGTTACGCCATGCTGGTCCGCGGAGCCCTGAAGGCAATTGATGTCGGCATCGTGTCTCCAATTATTCTCGACAGCATCGACGGGCTTGAGGTCATCTGCGGCGGCCTCTCACACTCTCTCAACACACGCGCTGAAGCCTACGCTGCTCTGAACAACTTCTGCATGACCGGAGGCTCAGACGCCCACACGCTTCGCGAAGTAGGACGTGCCGTCACCGTTGCAGACGAAGTGCTTCCTGTGGAAGAATTTCTTGAAGCAGTCCGCCTCCAGAGAACTGATGTCATCGGCTGCGAACGGGGGCCTGTCAACAATCTCCTCATGGGCACGCAGGTCCTCGCCAAGTACGTGCCCTATCTCGGGCCGGGGCTTGCCGTGCATCTGCGGCAGGGAAAAATGCGGCTGAGAAAATAGGATCACTTCGCAGCTCCGCCCACGGAAAAGTGGATCACACGGAAATTTCACAGAAAAACATCACGAAGCAGATGAGAGCTTCACGGAAATATAATTTCGTTGGTTTTTTTTCAACAGGAGAACTGAAAATTATTTTGCGAGAGTACATAAAAATAATTTTGAAGGAGAGTTCCGTGATGTTCACGTCTGCTCCGTGATGTTTTTTCCGTGCCTATTCTGTGTGTTCAGTGTGTTCCGTGGGCGGAGCTGCGAATAAAGCCTACACACACCAACACATCGAAAAAATTATTCGCTGCAGATGCGTTTTGCAACAGCAGCGTACGTCTCCATCACATCGCCCAGCTCTTTGCGGTAGACATCCTTGTCAAGCGATGCCCCGACAGAGCCGTGATCCCACAGCCGCATCGAGTCCATACTGATCTCATCCCCTAACCGAATCACGCCGCATGCATCCCTGCCGAACTCAAACTTCATGTCGATAAGATCCAGATCCTTTTTCGCAAGATTCTCGCGGAGGAGAGCGTTCACCGCAAGAGCGAGCCTCTTAATCTCCCGAAGCTCTCCAGCAGTTGCAATACCAAGAGCCAGAACAATATCATCGTTCACCATCGGGTCATGACGGGAGTCATCCTTCATGTCAAGAACGATCACCGGCGGGAAAAGCAGCTGCCCCTCGGTAAATCCATAGTTTTTCACAAGAGAGCCTGCCGCACGGTTGCGGACAATGACCTCCAGCGGAATCATGGAGAGTTTTCTGACCAGATGAGTGTTTTCTGACACCGCAGAGAAAAAATGCGTTGGAATATTTGCGGCCTCAAGCAGCGGATAAAAATACGCAGTGACTTCTGCATTGTAGGCCCCCTTTCCCGACAGGACGTTCTTTTTCTGCCCATCAAACGCCGTAATATCATCGCGAAACACCACCAGAAGTTCATTGGGATTGTCGGTCAGATACACGGACTTTGCCTTACCCACATAGAGAAGATCGCCCTGCTTCATATCCCATATATTTCACGGGAGTTGTGATAAGTGTTAGCACACATCACAGATCATACGTTTGCTTCGAAAGGCTCTGGACCAGCGGCAGAAGCTCAGGAGAAACCCATTCCGCGTTGCAGTACTGCGGGTAGACGCACAGCCGTTCACGCAGTTCATATCCTGATGCGATGCCGCGGAGGGCGTCCAGTGCCGGCCAGGGATGTTCGGGGTTGATGTAATCGATCGTCACCGGAGACACGCCGCCCAGATCTCTCACGCCACAGGAGAGCAGAGCTGACGCGTCCGCTAAGTTCGGCGGGATCTGAATCGAGATGCTTTTTGGAAGAATCTCAGCAGCCATTATCAGTGTCTCGCGAATGGAGTTTGCGGTCGCACCCGGCGTATCCGCCATCTCGGTTCCCGGTTTTGGACAGAAGTTCTGGATGATGACCTCCTGAATGTGGCCGTACTGTTTCTGCAAGTCCCGGATCACCATAAGCGACTCCTCACGGTCCGCAGCGGTCTCGCCGACGCCAAGCAGAAGACCGGTTGTAAACGGAATCTTCAGCTTGCCTGCATCAGCAATCATTTGAATCCGGACCGCAGGGTCTTTTCCCGGACTGTGGCGGTGAGCAGGAACTTCAGCGGTTGTTTCAAGCATCAGCCCCATACTTGCGTTCACCGTGCGCAGCCGCTCCATCTCTTCATACGTCAGGATACCTGCGTTGGTGTGCGGCAACATTCCAAGGTCAATGGCGGCCCGACTCATCGCCATGCAGTAGGACAAAATATCCGGGTATCCGATTTTTTCAATGTGCTGCCCGAACCCGGGTTCGTTTTCCGGCCGCTCCCCGAATGTGAACAGCGCTTCCGTGCAGCCGAACTCGCTGCCGCGCCTGAGTGTTGCAAGAACCTCAGACTCCGGCATCACGCAACCGTCCCTGACGGGCGATTTAAACGAACAGTAGCCGCAGGCATTCGCACACACATTGGTTAACGGGAGAAACACGTTGCGGGAAAACGTAATCGTTTGGGCCATAGCTCTTCTAAGATTGGGTTGCAAGGGGATATTAATCTGATCGGTTGTCTGGAGTGGGGAGAGGAAGTATTCACTCAGAAAACTTCTGCATAATTCGTCCCATTACCAGAAACACCACCGCAAGCACCAGTAAAATTGCCGCACACTGATACAGAACAATCACCCAGTCGCCGTCGCCAAGCAGCAAACCTGCCACCGCCGCAATAATCGCTGCAACGAGCAGTCCCTTGCCCCAGAGTAGACAAAACTGTTTGTAGGAAAGTGTCATCGATATCTCACCAGCCGTGTGTGTAAAATATATCTCTCTGGACATATAACTACAAAGTATCTCATGATTGATATTCTCTGGAATCTTATCGGGGAAGGAGTCGTATGGTTTGTCGCAATCATCGTCATCCTCGTGAATATCGGGGCCATTGTAACCCTGCTCTTTCTTGAACGGCGAAACCCGCAGGTGGTCGCCGGCTGGCTGCTGCTCATCCTGCTCGTTCCGATAATCGGATTCGTCGTCTATTTGTTCTTTGGCAGACACCTGTATGGAGAACACATCTTCAGCAAAAAGACCCTCGCCGACGAAGGTTTCGCAGAGATCGCCCAGTACCAGTACAAACAGATTCAGGAAAAAACTCTGAAACTTCCCTCTGAGGTTGAGCGCTTCGACAGTACCATCGCACTCCTCCTCAACTTGGACGATGCCGCATACTCTGACAACAACAAAGTTGACGTCTACATTCACGGCGAAGACAAGTTCGCCGCATTCAAAGAGGCGATCAAATCCGCAGAGCATCACATCCACATGGAGTATTACATTCTCCGTGCTGACGCACTCGGACGGGAGATCATCGACCTTCTCGCAGAACGTGCCGCAGCAGGTGTTGAGGTGCGGGTGCTCTTTGACGCGGTCGGTGTCCAGAAGGTCAAAAAAGAGTTCTATGCAAATCTCACCAAAGCAGGCGGACAGGTCGCGATCTTTTTCCCGCTGAAAATTCCGTTCCTCAATACCCGCATCAACTTCCGTAACCACCGAAAAATTCTCGTGGTTGACGGAAAAACCGGATTCATCGGCGGCTTCAACATCGGTGATGAGTATCTCGGCAAAGGCCCCCTGGGCTACTGGCGCGACACACACCTGCGGATTCACGGAGCATCAGTCGCGTCGTTGCAGACGCGGTTCATTATGGACTGGAACTACACTATGCCGAACGCTCCGGTAGTTCTCGAAGTCGACAGAGACGACAACAACCGGTACTACCCGATAAAGGAGCTTCTTGCACCGCACGGAACCTCAGGAGTCCAGATTGCGTCGTCCGGTCCGGACAGTGCAGGCAGGGCAATTTATTCAGGGTTTGTGAGCCTCATCGGCCATGCGAGAAAATCGATCTATATTCACACGCCGTACTTCATTCCTGACGAGACAATCTTCACCGCACTTCTGCTTGCGATCCGTGCAGGAATCGATGTGCGGATTGTGATTCCCTGCAAGCCGGATCATCCGTTCGTCTACTGGGCAAGCTACTCGTACTTGGGCGACCTCGTTCGTGCGGGAGCAAAGGGCTACACTTATGACAACGGGTTCATCCACAGCAAAACAGCAATCATCGACGGGGTTGCATCAACGATCGGCACGGCAAACTGGGATATCCGCAGTTTCAAACTGAACTTTGAGACGAATGCTTTCGTCTATGACGAAACATTCGGACAGATGATGAATGAGATCATGACCAAAGAGATGGAAGAGAAGTGCACGCTGGTGACAGCTGAGATCTACAACAACCGGCCTACCTGGATCAAGTTCAAGGAAGGCATCTGCCGGCTGGTCTCTCCACTGCTCTAAATTATCTCTATTCATTCCTTTTTTGTAGAGCAAGAGAGCATATAGTAGCAATGAAAGTTCTTGCGTTCAATGGAAGTCCGAGAAAGTCCTGGAACACGGCAACCCTGCTGAAGAATGCTCTGGAGGGAGCGGAGGCAATAGGGGCGGAGACCGAGTTGATTCATCTGTATGATCTGAATTTTAAGGGATGCAAAAGCTGTTTTGCCTGCAAAATGATCGGAGGAAAAAGTTACGGAAGATGTGCGGTGCAGGACGATCTTCAGGAGATTTTTACGAAAGTGGAGGAGGCAGATGCGCTTGTCTTCGGGTCTCCGATCTATCTGGGCCGCGTGTCCGGCGAGATGGCGGCATTTTTGGACCGGCTGGTGTTTCAGTATCTGGAGTACGGACCAAAGCAGACGCTGTTCCCGAAAAAGATGCAGAGTGGATTCATCTATACGATGAATATTACAGAAGAACAGATGAAACAGTCAGGACTTGAGTCGCATTTTGCGTTCAACACGAGAATTTTAGAGAGAACGTTCGGGCCGACCGAGTTGCTGACAAGCTGCAATACCTATCAGTTTGCAGATTATGCCAAAGTGGTTTCGTCGTCATGGAATGTTCCGGAAAAGACGAAACAGCGTGAGGAGGTGTTCCCTCTTGACTGCAAAAAGGCGTTTGAGTTAGGAGCACGTCTTGCGGCAGCTTCGCATGTATCTGAGTGAAAAAGACAAATAACTTTTTTTGAGGTTTAGATCAGGAATGTGAGCGATGTTTGTGGTTTATTTGAATGTTCATAATGTTACTAACGAGACTTTGGTCAGAGAACATATATACTCCTTCGTACAGTGATGCAGGGTTGTGGGGATAATTTCCTTGAATCACAGCTTGGTTGAGGAAAAATAGTGTTGTTGAATGAAAAAATTCGGTGGGGATGTGTGTGAGGCGGGGAGTGAGCGCTATTGAATGAAGCAGAATTTGAGATTCACGTTTGGTTAGAATTTGTTTTCGAAATTTGCAGGAAATTTACATGGTGGCTTTCAGAAAGTCCTGCGAAACGCGATGAACTTGAAAAATACTCCTGTAAATTGATTGAATGGAAAATATCCGCAGAAACAAAAACTTTCGCGAAACGACGTCAGAACATCAATCTCCCACTCTGTTGAAAGCAGAGTATCCTCATAATCGGGGAATTACAACTCAGATGGTTTCACCTTTTTCACCATCATTTCAAATTTCTTTTGCATCGGGGTGTCGTGAATGACTTCTTTGAACGGAAACAGTGTATCAAACTCCGAAACGAGACTTTCCGCCACATTGTAAATGTCATCTTCAAAATAGCGCCCCCTGGCACTGGTAAGTGCGCCCTCGTACAGTTCACATCCATGGAGCGCATCGGCGTACATATTTTCAGCATTTCGAATACCAAAACTCTCAGCGACGACAAATCCTTGACGAGTGTAATAATCAGTGTCTCCGAAAAGCAAAATACCTCGAAAACCTTGGCCCTTTGCAATTTTTTTGGTATGTGCAATCAGCATACCACCAATACCTTTCCCCTGATACTCCGGCAAAACACCGATCGGACCAAGGCTGATTACCTCGTACTGTTTTCCGTCGTCACCGGCAATAGAGGATTTCAGGCACATCACATTACCTACAATTTTGTTCACCATCTGTTGCCACAAGGTCAAGTTCCGGAATAAAAGTCAGACAATCCCGCATTATGTGAATCAAATAGTGTTCGGCACAAGCAGGAGAATAATGATTCCAAAACGCTTCCCGTATAACATTTTCAGTTTCAAAATAATCTTCCGGTGTTTCCTCTCTTAATCGAATCATATCTACCGAAAAAAGAAAAAGATCAGTTTGCCTTCGCAATACTGATCGACAGCTTCAGCTCATCAATCTCCCACTCCATTGAAAGCAGGGCATGCTCGGCAACACAACACGAACACGGCTTCTCCTCAGGCGACCGGATCTTCAGACACGACGAGCGAACCTCATCAGCAATCAGATCATGCTTCGCATCAACGAGTTTCGTAACACGGTCGTCCATCACCACAACCTCGCACGAAATCTTCGCATCCACCGCAAGATCAGCCTGCTTGCGCATCTCCTGAATTCTGCGGATAACCTCGCGGGCATATCCTTCAGACTCAAGCTCAGCAGTCAGCGTCACATCCACATACACCATACTGCCGTCACCAAGCGGAGACGAGAACACATTCTCCGGCATCCGTTCTTCGAATGTCATATGCTCATCAGTAAGCTCTGTCGCAAAACCATCCTTCTCCATCGCAACCTTACCGGAAGCAGCGAGGGCTGCCCTCAGGGCTGTTCCATCCGACTCCTCGATGAATGCCTTCACCTTCGGACCATCGCGACCGAACTGTTTGCCGATAACCTTCATCACCGGCAGAGCAGTCCACTCCACGCGGTCCCAGATGCCGGAAACCGCACGCACCGACCGTGCATTCGCACGGTCGCAACAGAGATCGTTCATCACCAACACCGCATTCGCAACCGCCGGCGACGCAGCAGCAACCACAACCTCACCGACCGGCCAGCGCCCTTTGCGCTTACCATTCTGCCGGGCATTGGCCACCGCCTCATCAAACTCCTGCACAATCGTCATCTCCTCCTCAAGAGCAGAATCGATCAGCTGCGGAACACCGGAGAACCAGTCCTGCATATGAACCGAAGGAGAGTCGCCGGAACACTTCAGATTCTGATACATCTCTTCTGTGATATGCGGGGCGAACGGCGCAAAAATCGTCATCAGTCTCCGCAGCACGTAGTACATCGTATCATACGCCTGACGCTTCGAAACTGAATCCTCCTCAAGCCACATCCGCGGACGCACAAGCTGCACATACCAGCGCGACAGCTCATCAAGCACGAACGTCGCAATCGGACGCGTTGCACGGTGCAGATTGCAGACCTCCATCTCTTTTGTAACTGCTTCTGCAAGAGAGTTCACGCGGCTGACCAGCCAGCGGTCCTCACGACCGAACTCTGCGATATGATCCTCGACCACAGACGGATCCCAGACTCCTGCCGCAGTCGTCGCCGGAGTGTAGCCGTCCAGCTGCATATACGGCAGCGGGAACCGGTAAACATTCCACAGCACATTGAACATCCGGTGCACCGTCTTCACGCCCTCCATCGAGAACCGCAGATCATCCCACGGCGCACTCGCCGAAAGAATATACTGGCGAAGAACATCCACACCAAACTGGGCAACAACCTCCTCGGGAGTGATAACATTCCCCAGGCTTTTGCTCATCTTCTTGCCGTTTGAGTCCAGCGAAAATCCGTGCATCAGCACAGACTTATACGGAGCCTTGCCGAACGCAATCGTTGACAGTGCCAGCTGCGAATAGAACCAGCCGCGGGTCTGATCCTGCCCCTCAAGAATGAACTCAGCCGGCCAGGAGTTCTCAAACGCCTCGGTCTCATGCGGGAAATGCAGGGTTGCCCAGGACGCAACACCGGAATCATACCAGACATCAAAGATGTCGGGCACACGCCGCATCGCACCGCCGCATTCGCAGGGAATCGTGATATCATCCACATACGGTCGGTGCGGATCGGTCATCTTCTGACCAGACATCTGTTCAAGCTCTGCATATCTGCCGATCACATGATACTTGTTGCAGACCGGACAGACCCAGACCGGAATCGGGATACCCCAGTACCGCTGTCTGGAGATACACCAGTCGCGTACCTCCTCAATCCAGTCATGGAACCGGGCAGAACCTGCCCACTCCGGATACCAAGTGACCTCGTCAGCGATCTCGGCAAGCATCTTGTCGCGTGCCTCTTTGACTCTGAGGAACCACTGCGAGGTTGCGCGGTAGATGATCGGGGTCTTGCACCGCCAGCAGTGTCCGTACCGGTGGGTGATCTTGCGTTTTGCAAGCATTGCAGTGCCGAGCACCTCGATTACTGCGTTGTTGGTCTCTTCATCCTTGACATATTTGCCTGCAAAGACGCCTGCATCAGCGGTGAAATTGCCGTTGCCGTCAACCGGACAGATGATCGGAAGGTTCTCACGGAGACCGACAAGATAGTCGTCCCAGCCGTGACCGGGCGCGATGTGGACCATTCCGGTGTTTTCGAGCGCGACGTAGTCTGCAATGACGACGCGGTGTTCTACCTGCTGCTGGACCGGAACATGCTCTGCGAGCGGGGAGGTGTATTTGGTTCCGGCAAGTTCAGCGCCGGTCTTGGTTTCAATAATCGAGTAGTCCTGATATTTTCCGTATTTGAGGATCTGCTCGGCAAGGTCTTTGGCGATCCAGAGGTCTTCGGAAACACCGTCTTTGACTGCGCGGACTTTGGCGTAGACGAAGTCAGCGCCAACAGCGACTGCGACGTTTGCCGGAAGGGTCCAGGGAGTGGTTGTCCAGATGACGAGGTATTCGTTTTCGCGGCCGGTAATCGGGAATTTGACGAAGATGGAGGGGTCAGTTTCGTCCCAGTATTCGACTTCGGCGTCGGCGATGGCGGTTCCGCAGCGGGGACACCAGTTGACGACGCGGCTGCCGCGTTCCAGCATTTTTTCTTCTTCGCACCGTTTCAGGGTGTACCAGGCAGCTTCGATGTAGCCGGAGTCGACCGTCTGGTAGGGGTCGTCGAAGTCCATCCAGACGCCGAGGTTTTTGAACTGCTCGGACATGAGGTCTTTGTGGGTGAGAGCAAAGGTGCGGCATTCTTCGATGAAGTTTGCGACGCCGTGTTTTTCGATGTCGGCTTTGTTTTTGAAGCCGAGTTTTTCTTCGACTTTGACCTCGATCGGGAGGCCGTGCATGTCGTAGCCTGCACGTTCCACGACGTTTTTGCCGGTCATGGAGTGGTAGCGGAGAATGCTGTCTTTGAGGATTTTGTTCCAGGCGGTGCCTAAGTGGATGTAGCCGGTGGTGTAGGGCGGGCCGTCGACGAACAGCCAGGGTTTTCCTCCGGAACGGAGTTCACGGGTTTTTCGATAGGTGTTGTTGGCGTCCCAGTAGGTGCGGACGCCGCTTTCTACGTTTGCAGGGACGTAGCTTTCGGTGATTTCTTTCACGGTATTGTTCCCTCAGGTATAGTGTCTGTATAAGTTGGCGGTGATGATAGATAGTGATTTGGGAAAGATTTGTCAAAAAAAAGATAAGTTACCACTTTTCGGTGATGAAACGTTGACCATCTGTTTTGGGAACGTAATATGCCTGATTGATGCTGTTTGGTTTATCGGGAACAGTCTGAGCCACTTTTCCGATCGTAACCAGTGGTTTCAACGATTTTTTTGCCCAATCCCGAGTTTTTCCAAAAATAATGCTGAGCTCTGCGGCAGTCGTTTCGCTTCGTGAAGAGCAGATTTTCAGGATGAGTTCCTCTTTTTTTTCCGGAGTGATTCTTTGCCCGAGATTGAAAATTTCTTCTCTGAGAGATTCGGGTAAGGTTCTAAAGAGTTGCTGTCGTTCGCTATCTCCATCTTCCCCTAACAACTGGATGCGTTGTGGTAGTAACTGGGGTGATAAGCCGAAATCAGCGTTATTATCTACTTGCAACTGGATGCGTTGTGGCGATAACTGGGGTGATAAGCTGAAATCAGTGTTATTATCCAGATGTCGTTGTGGGAGAGTGTAGTAGGTTGCAGAACCATGAGAATGCTGAACGAGCAGTCCTTTCTCTCTAAGTTTTTTCAGAATGTTACTGGCTTTGAGAGTGTCATGCCCAGTGATATCCCGACAGATTTCATTGGAAACATAGTCATATTTTTTCGCATACACCAAAATGCGGGACTCTTCGCTGGACAAATTTGCATCTTTAAAATGTTCCAGCCATTTCATTGCATCTTCGTCCATGAGTTGATGAAGATACAGAATAGCACTAAAGGTGTTTTCAAATCTGTCTGATTGAAACACAGGAGGATCCTGATTGGCTTTTTTCATGAAATCGCGAATTTTAGCAATACCAGTCCCCTTGTTTTCAGCGTATTCTGTTTCGTGTAAAACATCGGCAATGTTCGGATTTCGTGTTTTAGAACCAGGAGTTCCTATTTTGTCCAGAGACTTCAGTGAATACCCAGGATTATGAAATTCGATTCTATCCGCGAATCGGATGACAAGGGTTGGCCCTGAAACTTCGTAATCCCGATGCATGACAGTATTAACCAAAACTTCACGAATAGCTTCGTAGGGGATAGGAGTCTGTTCAGATCGCGTGAGAGAACCCGATGGAAAAGAAAACTCCCGTATCATGTCATCCATAATGGCAACTTCTGCCTTGGGGAGGAGAGTCATGAGCCCTTCACGCAGCTCAAGTGTGTAGTATTCACTCATTTCTTCTCCCCATTCACGCCCTTTTACTCGTAGATAATCCAATCGAGTCATGGGAAAATATTTTTTCAGAGCTTTTTCTGTTCCAAACAGGATGAGTCCAGAAACAGTTGGTCGTACTACTCCGTCAACAATTTTCGTGCAATGCAGTGCATCAAGAAGATCGCTGTCATTCAGCTGCAGTTCAGATGCGTTGGGTTTTCGTTTTGCTCGCAGCCTGCGATATTCGCTTATTGCATGAGGCTCAATATCCGCAAACGAGGTCCCTGAGATGATTGTTTCGTCGTAGGGCCGCATTTTGCGAAGGGTGTATAAATACGCAGTATCAGTGTCAGTACAGAGTATGTCTCCTGAAGCATTCCGGCGATAGGCGGCAGTAATGATTTTTGGGTGGCTTTTCCCTCCAATTTTTTTCTCGAATGATATTGGTTTCAATCCATCAGGAGCTTCTTCAATAAAGACATCGATTACTACTTTTCCGTCAATTATGGTAGTTGCAACCTGAGGGCGAATCTGGGAGGAGAAGATATTTGCACAGAGACTGTTGAGGTCATTTTGAAGTTTGTCAGGTTCGTTTACACCGGATGGATAGTATGCAGGTTTTTCAGGATCATTCTGATGAGATACGCCAAGGAGGATATAGCCGCCACCGAGTCCTGGTTCATTGGAAAAAGCGCTTATGGTCTCTTTTATGGATTCTCCCAGTTGGTTGGTAACGCTTTTTGCTTCGATGCGGGTATGTTCGTCAAGAGTGTTGAGTTCTTCGAAGAGTTGCTGAATATCTGTGTCCCGAATATATCCCATCGAAAAATATCCTCCTATTTATGTAAAAGATGGTTGGGTTCTCTATATAATGATTATTGCTTTTGAACAGAAGTCTGTTCAAGTATTTTCCATATCCCCTCCACATCCTCCACCGCTCCTTCCTCGCCCGCCTCGAACGATCCGTACACCGCATGCACAGCACGCATGCCGACTTCCCGGGCCGGAATTACGTCGCGGTCAAGCCGGTCGCCAATCATGACTGCTTCATCAGCAGAAACACCAAGCAGTTCAAGGGTTTTCTGATAGACAAGCGGGTTTGGTTTTTTGACGCCGAAGGTCTCAGGAGCGATGACTGCGGTAAAGTATTCGAGGAGTCCGAGCGTTTTCAGCCGGTCAAGGGCATCAACTTCTTTGGAGTTGGTGATGACGGCGAGCCGGACTTCGGCGCTGCGCAGGGCAGAGAGGAGTTCGGCGATGCCGGAAAAGGGTTCCAGACAGTTTCGTTCAACGGCAAAGTAGAGCCAGCTGCAGGTGGTGAGCAGGTCGTCGGAGAGGTTGTCACGCTCCGTAAGATAGGGTGTGAGGGTGTCGGTGACGAGTGTTGGTTTGTCGCCGTTCAAAAACCGCAAGGTGAGTTCGCCCAAAGGGTCGTCGAGATGGATTGCCAGGACTTCTGCTGCACGGATGCGGGCAAGGAGGAGGCTGTGCAGGGTGTTGTCGAGGTCGAAGATGACGGCTTTGGGGAAGGAGGCGGGCATAGATCAGATATCTCATTATACTTAGACAGCAGGCGGGATGAAGATATCCGAGTGCCTCAGCACTCCCTACAATCAACTATAAATGTCATACAAATACTATACATAACAGGTACAAAAGTCCATGACGAAAACCTCCTCACTCAGCATTCGCGTCGAGACGGAAACAAAAGACAAAGCCGAAGCCGTATGCAAAGAGCTGGGAACAAATCTGTCCAACGCGGTCAACATCTTCCTCGCCTCACTCGTCCGCTGCAATGGATTTCCCTTTGAACTCAAAATAGAAACGTCCAATGAGGAAACCATGCAGGCGATGCAGGAAGCGCGAAAAATTTCCCGCGAAAGATCTGCAAAACGATACAAAAATGCGGATGACCTGATCAAAGACCTGCTGGACTGACGCATGTATGAAATAACGGTAACCAGCAGATTCAAAAAAGATATAAAAAATCTCAGAAAACGCGGATACGACATCTCTCTTCTGAAAAATGTCATAGAGATTCTCGCACTGGGAGAGAAACTTCCGAAAAACTACTATGATCACGGGCTGAACGGTGAATGGTCGGACTTTCGCGAGTGCCACATTCAGCCTGACTGGATACTCATCTATCGGATAGACGAGGAGATTCTCATTCTCGCACTGACAAGGACCGGCACCCACAGCGATCTTTTTTGAAACTCTGCCAACTATACGCAACTGTTTGCCGCAGCAGAAAGACCAGAATAACCATTTAACTTCATACTGAGCGAGCTCGTATACACGTATAGTGAAAACGAAAACTCACCTCATATCTAAATATAATATGGTAGCCCTAAGAAAATCCAGACAAAACACACTCCAACTATACGCAGTATACGAAATACCCATAAAAAGTCATAAAAATTAAAAATACGAAAAAAATGAGGGAATTGTTGGTGTCCCAACATTGCGCACAACCTTACGCAATCGTTGCCTGCCGCTCGACCGGCAGCAGAGAATACATCTTGAAGTTGCCGGAACGGGTTTCTGACTTCTCCAGATACCACTCTGCTCCTGCAAACCGTGTGCCTACATACTCTTTCAGCCACATTCCCACCTTCACCGAAGAGAGCGTCCCCGAAACCGCGGACCGGATCATCACTTCATCCGCATAATTCAGCAGACCCTCATGCCCGGTCCCGCTTTTTCGGGCTGCCCCTTCCGCAACCAGAATCTTCAACAGTGCCTTCGCCGAAAACGCTCTCTCGCCAAACGTTGCATACAGTGCCTCAATCAGTTCAGTCCCCTCAACATCCGCCTCGTTCTCCTCGCTCTGCATCTCGCCCTGATTGGCAAGAATCGCAGACCATCCGGCATGCGCAAGAGCGCCGCCCACCACATGCAGCCACTCAGGAAACTCAGACAGATTCCCGGACACAAGCCTGAATGCAGGCTCGCCTGCGTTGCGCCAGCTGCGGAGCAGCACCGCAACGCCCCACACCGCCTGCGGATGCATCGCGGATGCCGGTTCCAGCAGCTCGGTCTTCGTGCGGGAGAAACGAATCTCCTGCCAGGCCTTCGGTGCAGCCAGCCGCACCAGAAACATTCTGCCGGTCACGTCAGCCCGGATACTCATATGCACCCCGTTCACCACAAAAAACGCCGGGTTTTTTCCGGTAAACGAAGAGTAGGTCCCCATGTTTCGGGACATCACCCGTCCTGACCCGGAAGTCGCCGAAAGCAGAACTTCAGGCGTCCAGTCGGTTCCGGCAACCACATTGTCCAGAACAACGTATCCGAGATTCTCGCGGACGGTCATCCGCACAATCTTCTCCATCTCATCGCGACGCCTGCTCGCCGCATGCACGAACGGAACCTCGCCGTGCGCAAGCGCACCTACCGCGAGGGCCAGAAGACTCCCGCCGGCACGCGGCGTGTTCTTGTCGATCGCCCAGATGGGAACCGGACCCTGCATGGTCGGACGAAGAACGGCAGTCATCAGCGCTGCAATCGCGTTCGCTGCATCCGCAGGGCCTGCAAACAAAAATTCGCCGAAGATGTTGGCAAACATCTCGCGGACGAACTCTACGTCAGATTCGGTCGGATGCTCAGGCACCGGCGGAAGCGTGTGCGATGCGGTCAGAAAAAATCCTGACGCTGCATCAAACCCTGCCGTGCATGCAACCGTTCCGTCGGCTCTAAGCAGAACGCCGGAGTGCAGACCGGCAAGCGCAGGAATCAGCCGATACCGCTCCGAAGGAGCGGCGATCGCTGTGTCCAGCAGGGCATTGTGCGGCTCGACAATGACGTCCTTCAAAAAACGTTTCCATGTGCCGGCTTCTGAGAGGATCAGGCGAAGCCGGTTGCGGTCCAGCGGGACAACAGCGTAGCTACCGTCTTCGTTTTGAACGACACGGACAAGATGTCCGTCCTGCCGGAATACGCTCGGACCCTGGCCCGAGGCATTGAACCGCGCGAGTGCAAGATGCACCTGTTTGACTGAATCAGTGATCTTTTCATGAAGATAGAACACGGCGGGAAACACCGGAGAGTCTTCGGAAGAAGAGTAGGCGTCTTGGCTGTGTTCAAACGGGGTCAGAAAATCGGCAAGGTTGCCGGAGTCCTGACCAGTGTCAGGGGGGAGGATTTGTTCGCTGTTTGGCATGAATATCACCTTGGGAGTGGGTGAATGGGGATGAGGGAATGGTTCCGCTTCGGTATGCTGGCGGGAGTTCTGCGGGTCAGAACCCGGATCTATATATAGCGCTCTCTGAGATGATAATTGTATATTTTTGGTTGTTGTTGTACTATTATTTTTGAGATGTCCACGGGGTGTGTGATACCACGAAAAGATTTGATCCGTTTTTTCTGAAAATGTAAGCGGGTTAGTGGTGAGCGTGGTTTCGCTTGAAAAAAAACCGCAAATCCACGCAAATCTCGCTCGCTGATGCTCGCTCCGCAAATCGCGTTTGCTATTTCGTCGCTCTCATCCCGCCGGATTCCGGCGGGCTCGTTGCTATCGCAACCGCGACGGCAAACGCTGGACGACGCGATTCGCGCGTCGCCTGTTGTTTATCGATAATATTCATGGTGTGTCACTGCGTGAAATGTCGTTACGTCAAAAATTTTTAGATCGTTCTACACTTCGGAGGCGATCCATTCAACCCATGGCGGCGCCCGACAGGCGCCGTCCAGCATTTGCAGTCGCGGTTGCGATAGCAACGAGCCCGCCGGAATCCGGCGGGATGAGAGCGATGGTTCGCAAATGCGATTTGTGGAGCCCGAATGGCGAGATTTGCGTGGATTTGCGGTTTTCTTTTTCTCATCATGCCCACTCACCACTAACCCACTTACTTTTTTTCCAGAAAAAATCGACTAAATCTTTTCGTGGTATCACAACTTGCCACCGCATAAGTCCTATTTTATCAGAAATATTCCCCAAAACAAAGTGTTCATGATTTCTGCCGTTCAATATATCCCATACATGCGGGTCTATATATACGGAGAAACGGTCCTGTCCGCCGGATGCACGCCGGTCGATGCAATAACGCCGGAACTGCTGCTGCAGCTGGAAGAGATGGTACCTTTCATGCGAAACAGCCGCGGCGTCGGACTTGCCGCACCGCAGGTCGGCGTCCCTCAACGGTTTTTTGTGATGGATGCAGGCGACAAACTCCGCAAAGTGATCAATCCCGAGATACTTTCATCCGGCAACTCCACATCTGAGATGGAGGAGGGATGTCTCTCGATACCGGGCGTTCACAAGAAAGTCAGACGGCCGAAGCGGATCATGGTTCGGTATCAGAACGAGACAGGGGAGACGGTCGAAGAGGAGCTGAAGGATTTTCCGGCACGGGTGTTTCAGCATGAGTACGATCATCTGGACGGGGTTCTGTTCGTCGACCGGCTGACGCCGATCGCACGCAAGATGGTAGCCCGCGATCTGGAGCGGCTTGCCGGGGAGAAGACCGAATGAGAGTTCTGTTTATGGGGACGCCTGCGTATGCGGTTCCGGCTCTTGAGGCGGTCGCGGCTGATCATGAGATTGTCGGAGTGGTGACAAGGGTGGACAAGCCGAACCGACGCGGGAACAAGATTGTTTTTTCGCCGGTGAAGGAATATGCGCTCGCGCATGATATTCCAATCTTTCAGCCTGAGTCGATGAGGGATCCGCAGTTATTCACGGATCTTGCGGCGCTGCATGCTGATATCGGCGTGGTGGTGGCGTTTGGCATGATGATTCCTGATGAGATCATCAATCTGCCGCCGCAGAAGATCATCAATATTCACGGCTCTCTGCTGCCCCGCTACCGCGGCGCTGCACCGATGCAGTACTCGGTGCTGAACGGGGATGAGGAGGCGGGAGTGTCGATCATGTACATCACAAAGGACCTGGATGCAGGGGACGTGATTCTCTCAAAGTCCCTTGCAGTAGGAGATGATGAGACGTTTGGGGAGCTGCATGACCGGCTTGCTGCCCTCGGGGCCGAAGCGCTGATTGAGGCGCTGGAGAGAGTTTCGTCCGGGGAGGTTTGCGCAACGCCGCAGGATCATGCGAAGGCGACGTTTGCTCCGTCGATCACAAAGGAGGAGTGTGTGATTGACTGGTTGATGCCTGCAAGGATGATTCATAACCGGATTCGCGGACTGTCACCGGCACCGTGTGCGAACACGAGGCTTCCTGACGGAAAACGGCTGCTGGTCTACCGGAGCGAGCGAGTGTTCGGGGAGTATGCAGGGGAGCCCGGGCAGGTGGTGGACGCTCTGAAACGAAAGGGACCGGTGGTGATGACCGGAGACGGGGCTTTGTGTATTCTGTCGGCGAAACCGGAAGGAAAGAAGGAGATGCCCGGGTTTGAACTGGTGAACGGGCATTACCTGAGTGTCGGGGACAGATTTGGGTAAAAGTTCTGTGGTGTTTCAGTTTTGTTTCTGAGTCGCCCACGGAAAAACGGAACACACGGAGTCCCACAGAAAAAAATATCACGGAGCAGACGTGAACATCACGGAAATGAATTGTTTTCGGATTCCGTGATGTTTTTATTTCTGTGTTTTCCTGCGAAGCAGTAAACAGGCCAAGGGCATGCGTTCCGCTTTTCCGTGAAATGCAGTATCGTCTTACGCACGCATCATATACCTTCTGTCTCCCCCTGACACGTAGGGCAATAGACACAGCTCCGTCCTGCAATTACAGTTTTACAAAGAAGCTCTCCGCATATCGGACAAGGCTTATCATCATTTCCATAAACACGTAGGAACGGTGTGTTGCGGTACTCCTGTCCCTTGCCTTGCAAGTACTCTTCCGGCGTGACGGCATTTTTCTCGATGAAATAGATCAGTACTTCCGAAATTTTTGAAATCAACCGCTGCCATTCATCGATGATCAGAGTGTTTGCCGGACGTTTGGGGAGCAACTTTGCAGCAAACAGAATTTCATCAGAATAAATGTTGCCAATGCCAGCTATTGCACTTTGATCAAGCAGACATTCTTTGATGGACTTTCTCCTTGTACCAAAACGATCTTTCAAATATTCGGAGGTAAGACGGCGGTCAAACGGCTCAAGCCCCAATTTATCTATGCCGCTGTAGCTGTCTGTTTCTCCATTTTGGAAAAACCAAAAACGTCCAAAACGGCGTGTATCGGAAAATCGGATTTCGTTGCCGTTATCAAGCTCAAAGACGATATGCGTGTGTTTCTCTGCCGGATAATCAGACGGAGTGACCAATAAGCAACCTGTCATACGCAGATGCAGCGTGAAACTATCACCGCTCTCCAAAAGAACGGTCAAAAATTTTCCACGCCGGTTCACATCACATATTTTTTGTCCGGCAAGCCGTTTACAAAACTCGCCAGCTGTCGGATACGCGATGACTTCGGGACGCTTGACGGTCAGCGTCTTAATCGTCGCATCTTTCATCTGCGGCAGAAGAACACGTTTAATTGTTTCAATCTCCGGCAGCTCGGGCATGGCGTTCCCCCTCCTTTCTCGCAGATTTTTTGATTTGTTCATGATAAAAGAAATTGACGATAACAGGCGGAACATCAATGGTTCTTGTCATGCTGTCGTCATTTGTCACATAGTCAAGCCCGATTTCAGCAGCATATGCTTGTAACTCGGCATCAAGAAGCTTCCAGTATCGATGATCATTTTGATTGTAGATTTCCCGATATAAAGGCAGAAGTTTAGGATATTTTTGCTGAATATACTCCATAATGACTGACTTGTAGCTACCGCGCAGATTAAGATTCTCCAGCCAAATAAGATTACATTGCCCCTTAACCTGCACAATGATCTCCTTTACATCGGTGATTCCCGGAAATATCGGGGAAATGAAACAGGTGGTGCGTATGCCTGCGGAGTGAAATGCTTTCATAGCGGCGAGCCGCCTCTCAATGGAAACGGCTTCATCCATATCTGACTGAAAATTTTCGTCCAGTGTGTTGATTGACCATGAAACACGGGCATCAGGAAACGATTTGATCAGTTCCAAATCCCGCAGCACCAAATCCGATTTGGTGGCTATGCTGATTTTTGCCCCGCTGCCGACAAGCTGCTCCAGCAGTGCCCTTGTGCGCCCGTACTGTTCTTCATAGGGGTGATAAGGGTCAGTTACCGAGCCGATGAAAATTTCCTTGCCTGCATATTTTTGCGGGTTTTTGATTTCGGGCCAGTGTTTCACATCAAGAAAGCTGCCCCACGGCTCAGGGTGATGCGTGAACCGTTTCATAAAAGAGGCATAACAGTATTTGCAGGCATGGGGGCAGCCGACATAAGGGTTGGCCGAGTAGTCGCACACCGGCAGATTGGACTTGGATATCACATCCTTGGTTTCGATGGGCTTGATCTCCATATCCATCGCCTATCTCCGGGAATCGTTTTGCAGATAGCTTTTCTGGTTACCCTGCTGAATGATGTCGGTGGATTTCACATGACCCAGCAGTAAGGGGGAATCTGAATCATGTAGCTTATAATTGTCGCGGGCTTTTTGCGGGTTTTTGTTGGCATAACAATATTTGCATCCGTTGAGGCAGGTGTCGTAGGCACCGATGTCCCGGCTTTCGATGCAGTGGCAACCTTCCCGCATACCTTTGTGTTTGAGGCTGCGAAACCGAACATTGTTGGCGCTGCCGAGAGTATCCAGCGTCATACAGCCGGAGGTTTGTATTCCATACCGGGTGTAATCTCCATTGGTGCCGCATGTCTGAATGAGCAGGCCGTTTTGTCCCGCAATCCGGCCCAATCCCTCTGCCAGCCTCTCCCGATCATTTTCAGTCAGGGAAATCAGTTCCGGCATATTGGTTTCCAGTTTTTTGTACATCTCCACAAAGCTGAAAATGCAGTGGTCAACATGGGGTGCAAGCCGCTCTGTCATGTAGGCGAAGGTGTCGAGGTGTTTTTCCACCGTGTAGGTTTCGGTCAACAGTACCGGATCGTAACGCCAAGTAACGCGTTTTTTGCCGACAATTTCAGATAATCGGACAAGCGTGTCCATGCTCTCGTCAATAGAAGGAACGCCCGGCTCCACATCCTTGCCATAGGCGGTGATGGTGTAGTGGAAGTACGTATGGAACCGGTCGGCAATCGTTCTGATATACGGCAGAATGGGTGTGTAATCTTTGGAGCAGAACACCATGCAGTCCACCGCATCCGGCGTCAGCTCATAGCGCGTGACTTTGTTCGGGAATAGCGGATTGCGGGATAGGACATATCTCTCCTCAATCCGTTTCAGCAGCCATTTTGTATAGTATTGAACGGTGTCTGTCCGTCCGCCGGTATTGAGTATCATCGATTATGCTCCTTATTGTGTGTCGTGATGTTTAATTTTTCTGTGTGCTCCGTGTTTTCCGTGGGAGGCAGGACGTCATGCACCACCCCGCACAGCCCTGTTCTCTCAAACGCCGCAAGAACCTCAGCCTCCGGCATCTCTTCGCGATAAAACAGATGCGTTGCACAGTCGCAGTCCGAACAGCCGAAGGAAGGAACCCCGTCCCCTCCAAGAGAAGCCGCAAGCACACACTCGAGATCCGACTCAGTCTTTGCACAGACCGTCCTACAGAGCCGGACCTCAGGCGACGCCAGAAGATAATCGATATGCCACTTCGGTCTTCGGTACTGCTCGCGATAGAACCGAACATGGCGGCTCACCCGCAAGAGACCGCCGCTCCCAAGGGCCGAGCCTGCATACAAATACCAGCCTGAGGGAAAATCCAGTTCCCCAAGAGCACCGACCCGCACCGTCTGCGGAGCAGTGCACTCAAGAATCAGACAGTAAATCCCCTTATCCATACTTCGGAACTTCCGCCTGAGACAGGAGAACATCACGCATCGCACCGGACGGAACAGGCATATCATGACCGCACCAGAGCGACTCAATGCGCAGACCTGCAAGCCGGTTCACGGAAGTGACGAGATCAGGATGATTGCCGGTCGGAAGATCGGTTCTGCCGAACGAACCGTGCGGGAACAGCGTATCCCCTGCGATTAATGCGCCGTCCTCCTCGCGGTAGAGACAGATGCTGCCGCGGGTGTGACCCGGGGTATTGATGACCACGAACTCACCGATGCGGTCTCCATCGTTCAGCGGGGTTGCTGAAATGCCTGGGGCATGTTCGCCGAAATGTGTTGAGAGGCAGAGCGAGTCGTCCGAGAGAAACGCCAGATCGCCTGCACCCACACAGACCTCTGCATCGCAGAGGTCTGCAAGAGCACGGACATTTGCCATATGATCATAATGGCCGTGGGTTAAGACGATCGTGGTTATCTGGTCTTTATAGGGGGCGACTGCCGTCACCGGTTGGGAAGCATCGACAAGAATGCTGCCGCATACATAGGAGTTGGAACGCCAGCCTATCTCACGCAGCCAGCGAATGGGTTCACTCATATATTATAATGAGTCGTGAGGACAAATGATATATTCGAATGCACTCAATTCTTCGTGACTGCCGAAACGGTGACCTTGCTGGTCTGATGGAGGCAGCAAAGGCCGAGGGCATGACGCCTGAGGCGCTTGCCGGAAATATTGCCGCGGGCAGAACAATTCTTCTGAAGAATGCCCGCCGTCCCTACACTCCTTGCGTGATAGGCGAAGGGGCGAGGGTGAAGATCAATGTAAATATCGGAACGTCGGGTCAGCGATGCGATCCGGCGATGGAAATAGAGAAAGCGAACGCAGCGATTGCGAACGGTGCGGACGCGATTATGGATCTCTCTACCGGCGGCGATCTTGCGGCGATGCGTAAGGAGATCTTGAAGCTCCCGATTCCGGTCGGAACGGTGCCAATCTACGAGGCGGTCCGGCGTGCGGGCAATGTGATTGATTTGTCTGCTGATCTGCTGTTCAAGGTTATCCGCGAGCAGGCTGAGCAGGGTGTGGATTTTATGACGCTGCACTGCGGGGTAAATCTTGAGGTGGTGGAGACGCTGCGTCTGGACCCAAGAGTGATGGGCGTTGTTTCCCGCGGCGGGTCGTTTCATACGGCGATGATGCTTGCATCCGGCGAGGAGAATCCGCTGTATGCTGAGTATGAGTATCTGCTGGAGATTTTGGATGAGTATGAGATTGCGCTGTCGCTTGGGGACGGGATGCGTCCCGGCGCATATGTGGACTCAACACGGCTTGCAAAGTCGCAGGAGTATCTGACGCTCGGAAAGCTTGCCCGCGTTGCGCACGCGAGAGGAGTGCAGCGGATGATTGAGGGGCCGGGACACATGGACTACAATGAGATTTCGTATAATGTGAAGATGATTAAGGAGATCACGGGTTTTGCTCCGCTGTATCTGCTCGGACCGCTGGTAACGGATATTGCTCCCGGGTATGATCATATTACAGGCGCTATCGGCGGGGCTGCGGCAGCAGCTGCTGGGGCAGATTTCCTGTGTATGGTGTCGCCGTCAGAGCATCTGGCGCTGCCTGATACGAAGGATATCACTGAGGGGACGCGGGTCGCAAAGGTTGCGGCGCATGTGGGCGATCTGTCCCGCAGACGGGATGCTGAGCTGCCGCGTCAGGCTGCGATGGCTGAGGCACGCAGAACGCTTGACTGGGAAGGGCAGTATGCGTTGTCGCTGTTCGGTGATCATGCCCGTGCGGTGCATGACCGCGATGGCGCATGCGAAACCTGTTCGATGTGCGGGGATCTGTGCGCGATTAAGATCGTTGAGAAGGCGCTCGAGAAGAAGATCTGAGAAGGATTTTTTTGTAATTTTTTTTTTGGAAAATTTTTTGAATGAGAGTTACAAAGTGACGAATGTTTTGTCTTATGAATAGAGCTTACGCGATATGAAATAGCATAAGAAAAAGGAATTCCGTGTGTTCAGTGTTTTCCTGCGAAGCTGTGAAGCAATGAGCATGCCTTTGGCATGCGAATCGTGGCTATCCCAAGCGAGACCACATAAAAAAAAGTTTGAGATGGTCCAGACTTTATACATCAGACCTTATTGAACCAGCATCACCGATTTTTCGGCACATACACATCAAACTGATCCCGCATCGCAAACACTTCCTCAGCATTCGCATCCCGCATCACCACATTTTTCGCCGCAAGATCGCCAAGCACCACACAGGAGAACCCTTCCTCCTTAAACCCCTCGACAACCGCGTATTCGTATCCCTTCCATGCATAAAAGTCCAGAATCTCATACACATCCATCGTCCGAAGACTCATCACCGCTTTCTCTGCATCAATGCCGGTCGTAGCAATAGCTCCCCCCTCAAAATGCACCGTAGTGTCCTTTCCTTTCGGCAGCTCCCAGATGTGATGGCCCATATGTTTTATTGTGGCAACGGTTGCGACCCTTGCAAGAAGTGGCACGAGCTTCGTGATCATGGTTGTCTTCCCCGAGTTCGAGTGGCCGATGATATTGATGATCCGCATATCTATAGTATTGCACCCTAAGATCACTTTATTAATTTACACCCGGATACATACTTCATAAGATGACCGGACAAAATAAGCCTGAACGGTCGGGATACAACTCTCATGAAACTGCTTATGAGCAGCGGACGAACACCCGAACAGGGTGCCCAGCTGTACTATAAAGACTCTGAATCCTACTCACGCGAAACTTCCTACTGTTTCCTCAATCCAATGGATGCAATGGAAATCGGCGTCGAAGATGGCGAGCATGTTCTCATCGAGAGTACTGCTGGGAAAACCGTTTTTTCGGTTCGCGAGTCTCCCGAAACCCCCGAAGGTGTCGCCTACCTCCCCTGCGGCCCGTACGCAAACTTCATTCTTCACGAGTTCACCCACTCAACAGGAGCGCCGGACTTCAAAGGAGTCCCGGTTGAAGTCACGCAGACTGAGCTTCCGCTCCAGTCAGCATGGGACTTGATGGAAGAGCTTGGCGGCAGAAGATACAAGATTCCTACGGGAACAATAATCCCCGATCTTGAACAAGGCGAAAAAGTACTCAAAAACCATGCCTGCCCGCTCTGCGGCTGCCTCTGCGACGATATCGAACTCCACATCGCTGACGGCATTGTCACTGACGTTGTAAACGGCTGTCTGCTCTGCGCGGGAAAGTTCCGTTCCCATGGCAGAATGGCTGTCCCTATCCGCCGCGAAGGAGACGACTGGAAGGAGACGAGTTTTGATGAAGCCATCAAAACTGCGGCCGAGATGTTTGCGAATGCGAAACGTCCGCTCTTCTACGGCTGGTCAGGGACCTCGACTGAAGCGATGCATATCGGTCTTGAGATCGCCGAAGAGATCGGCGCCGTGATGGACAACTGTTCGTCTGAGTGTCACGGCCCGACCATTATGGCGGTGCAGGAAGTTGGCCACCCTGGCTGCACTCTCGGACAGGTGAAAAATCGCGCAGACGTCCTTGTCTACTGGGGCTGCAATCCGATCGCGGCGCATCCCCGTCATCTTTCCCGCTATTCAACCTACTCAACCGGTGCGTTCCGGCCCGAAGGACGAGCCGACCGGACGGTTATTGTGGTGGATATCCGCGAGTCAGAGACCGCAAAACTTGCCGACATCTTCATTCAGGTAAAACCCGGCGGAGACTACGCGCTCTTCAATGCGCTTCGGGCGATTGTCCGGGGCGAGCGTGATGTGATTCCTGACACTGTCGCGGGAGTTGAACGAAGCGTCCTCTTCAAGGTCGCAGATATTTTACTGAACGCAAAGTTCGGCGCGTTTTTTACTGGTATCGGTCTGACCCAGTCGCGGGGCAAGTACAAGAATGTCCGCGCCGGCATTGAGTTGGTGGATGAACTGAACCGGCACACGAAGTACACGTTAACGCCGCTTCGCGGTCACTGGAATGTGGACGGCACGAACCAGATGTTTTCGCTTGCGGCAGGATATCCGTACGCGGTGGACTACTCGCGGGGCATCGTCCATTACAATCCCGGCGAGACGAGCGGAGTTGACATCCTCGCCAAGCACGAGGCTGACGCGGTGATGATTATCGGAACCGATCTCGGCGCGCACTTTCCCCGCGAGACGGTCGCCCATCTCGCCCGCATCAATACGGTGGTGATCGATCCGTTCATCTCACTCTCGACCGCGATTGCGAAACTGCATATTCCGGTTGCGTCTGTTGGTCTTGATGCGGAAGGAACGGCATACCGGCTTGACGGGGTGCCGATTCATGTACGAAAGGCGTTTACGTCAGGTATGCCCTCAGACGAGGTTGTTCTGACCCGTTTGTTAGAGGAGATCAAGAAAATCAAGGAGGAACGAAAATGATACGTAGTTTAGTAATACTGCTGATTGCAGCTGCTCTTCTGGCAGTTCCGGCAGCAGCAGGAGTGACGGAGTTTGATGCAGATTATCTTCCGACAGGCCCGGTTATTGCGGGTCAGGAGATGACGGTGTATAAGGAGATCTTTGTCGGCGAGCGGTTCTCTCCGATCTATACGCTGGAGTTTGATACCGAGCTTTCAGACCCAGTCTGGAAGATTGATCTTGTTGTGAGCGGACGAGTTACGCAGACCTGGGACTTCCCGTACGAACACGGGACGATCAGCGGGTTTACGATCTCTACTGATGACAATGATACGAAGCTGACGACGACTCTGACCGGAACGCCTGCGAGCTATGATGTCGGACAGGAGATTATCCTCTGGCAGATGAAGGTAATGATGGCGAATGGTGCGACGAAGGATACGTTTGTTTCAACGCCGGTAACGGTGGAGAGCAAACCTGCGCCGACAGCGGCTACTCTGCCGGTTACGACTGTGAGAACGGTTGAGACGCTTCCGCCGCATACGTTTTTCACTACTGTTCCGACAACTGTTGTGACAACTGTGGCGACTGAGGTTCCGACAACCGTTCCAACAACACCCCCGACAACGCCTGCGAGTTCGTTCTACTTCGGTGCCGGATTGATTGCGGCTCTGTCACTTCTGCTGCTCTGGCGCAGATAATTTTTTTTCTTTTTTGTTGTTGAATGATGAGCGTGGCTTTGCTTTGTAGGAAACACGAACCACACGAAAAAATACAAAAATACAAAAACACGAAATAATTTCATCACGGTTTTTGCAGAAAAAACCAACTAAATCATTTCGTGTTTTTCGTAATGTTTCGTGAGTTTACGGTTTTCGCGTCATTTCGTGTGGTTCGTGGTTCCCTCGAAATAAAACATCATTTACCACTCAACAGTACGCATTTACGAAATTATTCAGGTTCCCCGAGTATCCCGCATCGCCCTCAACACCCTCTCCCTCACCACATCAACCATCTCCTCCCGATTCTCCCGCGTCACCACAAGCACCTCAACCGCGTGGTGATCCCGCACAGCGTTCAGAAAAGCAAGTCGCTTATCCCGCACAACCCCCAGAACCGGTACATCCTCGTCCAGCACCGCAAACACAGCCTGCTGAAACGCATACGACGAACTCTCCATCCACCCAAGCTCATCCATCAGAATAAGCGGGCCTGCGGCGTCCTGAAGAAGCGGAATCCCGATAGCGACAAACACCTCCTCACGCACCTCAGGCATTTTTCCCGGCACGCGGTGAGCAAGACGGCACTTCTCTGAACAAACCGGATCTTGTGCATCAACCAAAAAAATATTCGAACTGCCTTCGGCATCCGGCACTGCCACCGTCAAAAACCCGGAAACCGGAACATCCAGCTCCGCAAGAACACGGCTGATAATCGTACTCTTCCCGACTTGAATATCTCCGGTCAGAAACAGATGCCGCTGCATTTCAGACAAACACCTGAACCGCAGTCGCCTTAAACGTCACCGCAACCGTCTGGCCGGTCGCGAGGCCGAGCCGCTCAATACTCTGCTGCGTCACGGACGCCGCAAGCGGAATACCGATATCCACGTGCACTAACTGGTACAGACCCGTATCCTCGATTTTTGTAATCGTGCCCGTAAACGAGTTGATTGCACTCGACACAAACCGCTCGCGGGAGATGATTAATTCCTCGGGCCGGATGCCAACACTCACCGTGCCGGAAAGAGCGGTTGCCGCACGAATCTTCACGCCCCCAACATCCACACAGACAACTCCGCTGCGGCTGACCACCACTTTTCCTCGAAACAGATTCAGATTCTCCGAGAACGTCGACATAAACCCGTTAACCGGATTATGAATCATCTCTTCCGGTATCCCCGATCCAACAATTCTGCCCCGCTCAATCACCGCAATCCGGTTCGCAAACGAAAGAGCGTCGACGAGTGAATGCGTCACCAGAATACAGGGGATCTGCTCAGCCCGAATCACGGACGCAAGCTCTCGCCGCATCTGCTCCTGCGTCCGCACATCAAGTGCCGACAGCGGTTCATCCAAGAGTAGCAGTTCAGGCCTTGGTGCAAGAGCACGGGCAAGCGCAGTCTTCTGACGCTGCCCGCCCGACATCCGCGTCACCCGCTGATCCGCAACCTCTGACAGACCCATCCGCTCGCAGAGTTCACCAACACGAAAATCGATATCAGCCTGCGGCATCTTCTGCACTTTGAGGCCGTATGCGATGTTCTCCTTAGCCGTCATATGCGGAAACAGCGCATAGTTCTGGAACATATACCCGATTCTGCGGTCTTCGGGCGGCAGAAGGACGCCCGTATTTGAATCATACAAAATGCGGCCGTTCAGCGAAATCTTTCCTGATGCTGGCTTTAAAATGCCGGACAGAATCCGCAGGACCGTTGACTTTCCTGCTCCGTTCTCCCCGATCAAAGCAAGCGTCTCGCCCTCTCTCACCGTGAAATTTTCTACGTTCAGATCGAAATCGCGAAGCTGTGCAGAAAACGATCCTTCAAGCATACGTGTTCTCCCTTCTTCCGATATACTTTACGGCAAGAATGATCGCGAACGAAAACACCACCAGAAGAATTGCCAGCGCAATTGAAACCGCCATATCGCTTTGCAGCTCGCTGTAGATAGCGAGCGGCATCGTCTGGGTTTTTCCTTGGAAATTGCCGGCAAACATTAGCGTTGCGCCAAACTCGCCAAGAGCTCTTGCAAACGTCATGATAATACCTGACAACAGTGAACTTGCCGCGAGCGGCATCGTCACCTTGAAAAATGTCTGAATCGGCGTTGCGCCAAGTGTCCGTGAGGCAGCTTCGAGATTTTGATCTACTCCTTCAAAACTCGACCGCGCCTGACGAATGTAAAACGGTGACGCAACAAATATCTGGGCGATCACGACCGCAACCGTCGTAAACGCAATCTGGACGCCGAAGACGCTCAAATACTGGCCTAAAAGACCGTTTCGCCCGAACGCCATCAGAAGTGCAAGACCTGCGACGGTTGGCGGCAGCACAATCGGCAGATCCGTTAATGTATCAACAATATCACGGCCCCAGTAAGAAAAGCGTGCATTCACATACGCAAGAGGGGTTCCAAGAATTACCACCACAATCGTGCTGAACGTTGCGGTAATAACACTGAGCCAGAGTGCGTCGCGGGCAAGAGGGCTTGAGAGGGCTGTGATGAAATCTTCCGGACTGACTCGCGTAAACAGCGAGACCAGCGGAATGGTAATAAAAATAAGAAATAGGAAGATGAGTCCGGCAACAATCGCCTTTGTTCCGATGCGGGAAACTTGATGATGTTTTGCGCGTGCCTGACTCATAGATTTTCCTTTGTCTTTATGCGGCTACCGGATCAAATCCGTAGTCCTTCAGAAGTGCGGTTCCAACAGGACCGGTCATATAGGACTCAAATGCTTTGACTGCATCAGGGTTCTTTGTTGTGTTGATGATACCGTACGGGTAGTCTGCAATTACATTGTACTTGTCTGGGAGTTCAATTAAAGTGATATCATCTTTGTCTGCTTTGGAGATGTCAGACTTGTAGACAAGGGATGCATCTGCTTCGTCGAGGACAAGCAGCGGCTTGACTTTGTCGACTGCGTCAACTTCTGACTTCACGTTTGCCATGAATGCGTCAACGTATCCATCGTGGCTGTCGTTCTGGTACTTGTTGATGATATCGCGGGTGTACTGGCCGAACGGAACATCTTTGTTACCGATTACGAGCACAACGTCTTTTTCTGCCATGCCGGCAAGGTCAGTGATGTTTTTGTTGTTTGCTTTCGGGACGGCGATTGCGAGCTTGTTCTTGAGAAGAATCTTCTTCTCGCCAATGAGGCCTGCGTCAACAACCGGCGTGAACTGTGCGTTGTTTGCCGAGATGTAGAGGTCAGCGTCAGCACCTTCGAGAATCTGGGTCTTTAAGGTCTGGCTTCCGGCGAAGTTGAAGTTGACTTTGATGTTCTTGTTCTCTGCCATGAACTTGTTGCCAAGCTCGGTCATGACACCGGTCAGTGATGCTGCGGCATAGACGTCGATTTCGACCGGCGTCTGCTCTTCGGGAGTCGTTGTTCCGATACAACCGGCGATCGCGACTGTCAGCACTACACACACCAGCAGTGCTGCAAAAATGAAAGATTTGTTCAGTCTCATACGTATTCAGATCATTGTTCGTCTGAATGATATTTAAGAGTAAGGTGTTTTTCGTTAACAAGTCAATTTAACATTGTTAACAAACTTACCCAAAGCCGGTCAGGAGCGGGAGAGTTTTTTCCTGAACTCTGCTGAGTCTGCAAGCTCGAGTACTGTTTTTGTGAGTGGATCGTTCTCCATCTCTTTGCGGCAGACCAGAACTGCATTTTTGGTGATCTTATGCTGCACGATTGGCAGGTCGCCGAGCACGGCGAGGTCAGAGGAATCTGTGATACAGACGAGATGGCAGGCGTTTTTCATCAGAAGCATGAGTCCTGAGAGTCCGTTGAAGTTGCCGGTTCTAATGCGGATATCTTTTTTGACGGCAAGTTCGGTGAGCGCTTCGATAGAGGCGTCATAGACGCCCGCAATCAAAACGGTTCGGTCGAGTTCTTCGATCGGGACGGCGAGGAGGGCGGGCACAATTTCGCCTGCTTCGAATCCTTCGATGCCGTTTGGAATCTGAATGACAATGTTGGATCGAACGCCTGTCATCTGGACGCTTGCACCTCGCGACTGAGGAATTGCGGCATAGTCGCTGCCGATTCTTGCTGCTGCATGCAGACTGAACTCATCAATGCCGCCTTCGGACGAGATGGAGTCGCCGAGTCTGACATTGATGTAGGCATGTCTGGGTCTCTTCCATCCCCATGATTCGAGGAGTTCACCTACAAAGAGGCGGAGAACAGTTTGTGCCGAGAGCGGGTAGCCGGGCAGTCCGAAGACCGGTTTTTTTCCGACGAGTCCAAACATTGCAGGTTTTGCCGGTTTGACGGCGACGCCGTGGAAGAGGAGTTCACCAAGTTCTGCGATGACTTTTGCGGTGAAGTCTTTGGTGCCGGCTGAGGACCCCGCAGAGACGATGGCGATATCATTTTCCGCGAGAATTTTTTCGAGTGCTCCCCGGATGAGGACCGGATTGTCAACGACTGGCGGGTAGCGGATGACGCCAACACCGAACTGGCGGAGGTAGGCTTCTGCCATTGTGGTGTTGCTTTCAACGACCTGACCGGGAGCTGGCCGCTCGCCCGGCATGATGAGTTCGGTACCGGTCGGGAGTATGCCGACCGAGACAGATCTGACACTTACGTGGGTGATTCCGTAGGAGGCGATTGCTCCCACGTCGAACGGGCGGATGATGGTTCCGGCAGGAAGGATGAGCTGGCCTGCTCTGATGTCTTCGCCTGCGGCCCGGACGTTTGTGCCCGGATTGACGGATTTGCGAATGGTGATTGCTTCAGAAGATCCTTCAAACCATACGTCTTCGACGCGAATGACTGCGTCGAACTCTTTGGGGATGACGTTGCCGGTGTTGACCTGTGCGAAGTTTTTGAGGGTGAGGGGCGTCTGGTCGCCTGCTTTTACTGTCTGTGATGATTTGACGGCAAAGCCGTCCATCGCAGAGACCGGAACTTCGGGAACCGAGTACTCGGCGTAGATCGACTGGGCAAGTTTGTGGCCGACCGATTCAATGACCGGAACGCGGCGGATGGTGGTGTGCGGTGGAATGCTTTTGATGACTTCTACCGCTTCATTGACGGTTATCTGGTGTAAGTAGCGTTTCATTGCCATAGGTGGACCTCCACTGTTTCGCCTGCTTCGTGTCCGTCGAGTCCTGCGGGGACGCGGATGTAGCCGTTGCTGTGGATGAGGGTGTTTAAGAGACCGGATTTGCCAAGGACTGGTTCTGCTCGCCCGTCCGGTAAGATTTTGATTCGGATGAGGTCTTCGCGTCCTTTTTCTGAGGGGAAGCTCATGGCGAGTTTTGCTGAGACGATGCGGTCGTTGAATTGTTCGCCGGTCATTTTTGCCATCATGGGTCTTGCGAAGGCGGTTGCGATCATGTAGGTGGATGCCGGATGCCCGGGTAGTCCGATGACGGGTTTTTGGTGAATGGATCCGATAATGGTTGGTTTGCCGGGCGCAATTGAGATGCCGTGGACGTGGATTGTGCCAAGTTCTGCGATGACTTTTGCGGTGACGTCGCGTTCGTCTTTGGAGCTGCCGCCTGAGATGATGACTGCGTCGCATTCTGCTACTGCGGTTGCAAGCATGCTTTGAAGGGTTTCTGCGATGTCAGGGATGATGCCGTAGAACGTGGGCACACCGCCAGCTTCGGTGACGAAGTGCTGAAGGAGGGTGCTGTTGGCGTCTCTTATCTGGCCGATATGCAGCTCTGCTGCGGGTGCTACGAGTTCGTTGCCGGTTGAGATGATGCCGATTTTTGGCTTGCGGCTTACGCTCACGGGATCAATGCCGAGTGCTGCAAGGACGCCTGCTGCCTGAGCTGTGAGTTTTGTTCCAGCAAGAAATACAGTCTGGCCTTTGGCGAAGTCTTCGTCTTTTGCAAGGACGTCTGCTCCCGGGTTTACGGGGCCTTTGATGATGACGAGGTCGCCTGCGAGTTCGGTGTTTTCCTGCATGATGACTGCGTCTGCGCCCTCAGGCATGACGCCGCCAGTTGGGATGTATTTGGCGGTTTTTTCGTCGAGGAAGCCAGAGTTGTTCTGGCCCATGAGGATTTTTCCGGTGAGTGTGAGGGTTTTTGGTTTTTGTTCTGAGGCCCCAAGGGTGTCTGTTGAGCGGACTGCGTAGCCGTCTTTGACTGAGCGGTCAAATCCGGGGATGTCTTCAGATGCGGTGATGGTGTCTGCGAGGATTCTGCCGCAGGCCTGGTCTAAGGGGATTGTTTCCTTTGATAGGGGTTTGGTGATTGCGAGGAGTGCGTCTTCTGCTGCGGTTGCTGTTTGCAGCCTGAGGAATCTCATTTGAAGCACCCGAGTTTGCAGTGTTTGAATTTGACGTGTTCTATGTCGCAGTATTTGCCGATGTCAAACGGGTCGATCTGGTATTTTTCGCACAGGGTTGAGGCTTGTTCACAAGTGATCTCAGAGGTGATGCCTTCCTCTGCAAAGATGGATCTGATCTTCTCTTTGGTTTCACTTTTCATATCTAAAATGATGGTTGACTGAATAAATAATGATTAGGATATGTTCGGGGGATGAAGAGCAAGACCGGAGGGCTTGCGATCCGCGAGAACTGAGATTGAGGAGGTTGGGATTTTTTATATGTGGCCTCGCTTGGGGTAACCACATCACAGAACTCCTAAAAAAAAGAAAAAAAATTATTTCGTTATTCGATACCGACCATGACTTCGCTTGCCTTGACAATCGCGTAGGCTTCTTTTCCTACAGCGAGTCCGAGGCTCTTTACCGCGGTCTTGGTGATGATTGATGTGATCTGCTGGCCGCCCGTTATCTCAATCACGACTTCAGCGTTTACTGCGCCTTCCGTAATCTTGACAATCTTTCCCTTGATCTGGTTCCTTGCACTAATTTTCATGATAATCACTTGATATCTATGCACTGATTCATCATAAACTCATGCTTAGGTGACAATGTATTTTCATTAACTTTTCATAGTTTGGTCTCTGACAAAGGCCGCATAAACCGGTCGTCAGATCTTGCTGACTCGATTTCCCCGAGCTTTCCCTCAAACCATCCGCATCGTTCGTTCGGATACGCATCAAATAAGGGCACATACGGCTTGATGTCGAGCACCGGCGTTCCGTCAAGAATATCCACATCCCCGATCGCAAGATTTCTCCCCTTCCGCTCAATCAGCCTGACCACCGAAAATCCTATCTGGTTTGGCCTGCGGGGAACCCGGGTTGCAAACACGCCGTGCGACTCAGTGTCAAGAAACGGCGTTGCGGTGAGGGCAAAGCCTTCGCTTTTGTGCAGACTATAGATCAGAATAATGCGGGAAAATCCTTCGATGCCAAGCAGTCCCTCCTCCAGATCAGGCCGCAGCTCAAGGATGCCGGTGCATGCTTTTGCGGCAGGCGGCTGAATCGGCATGCCTTGCAGGTTCGTGTGCGAGGAATGGATGATGCCGATTGGCTGGTAGGTGACTGAGTCCATACTATGTTGTTGGCGCTCGTGTTTCAAAAAATACTGGTGTTGGTGATCAGGTTTGAGAAATCTGAAGAGGTCAGGGACAAAGAATCTATTCTATATTCCGCTACGTCCAAGTAGTGATCAATTATGCCGATTCGTCCCGAAGCTGAACTTGCTGCGTTGCAGAGCGAGCTCTCTCTCCTCAATGCCTATCCGAAGGAGAAGCTTGCAGATATTATTCGGGACATCGGATTTTCCTGCATCTGCTGCGGCAAATGCTGCACCCGTGACTTTAACGGCCATGTGTTTCTGCTCTCATCCGATGCGAGAAACGCGGCCGCGTTTGCCCCCGAAGCGCTGATGCCGGCGCCGGATTTTTCCTACTCAGACAGTGAAGGAAACTTCTATGTCTCAGGCTACGCACTGAGGACAAAACCTGACGGCTCTTGCGTGTTCCTCTCTGAAGAGAAACGCTGCACGATCTATGACCGCAGATTTTCCATCTGCCGGATTTATCCCTATATGCTGCACCGCGAACCAGACGCACGTGGACGTATCGACTGGCGGCAGATCAGCGGGCTTGACGAACATGGCGAGTATGATGTGGAGATATCGACAACCGCGGCTGACGCTGCGGCAGGTGAGGTCATCGCATACGAGACCGCGTATCTTGTGCAGGAGATCAAATTTCATGAGGCGGTTCTCGTGAGGTTTTCTGAGAAGGGCATCAGATTCGTCCGCCGCGATCATGATCTGCGAATGCGGGAGTTTCTGCGTGGGGAGGACGCTGTGTCTGTTTACGTCTGGAATGGGGAGGAGCTTTGCCTAGAAGAGGCGATGCCTGGGGATTATCGGTAACTTTTGACTTTTGCGGGATGGGGTTGACGCGAAAAGTCTAAGGGGATCTGAGGCTTCAATAGGTGGTCTCGCTTGGGGTAACCACAATCGAGACCACATATCAAAAACCCAAACATCCTTACTATCCAAACACAAAAAAAGAAAACTTATCCCCTTGCCACATCAGCAAGGAAACGCTCCACCACATCCCTTGTTACATGCGGCATCAGCACAAACCGCAGATGCCCATCCCGCGTATGCGAAACCTTCCACCCCTCAGGCACACAACCCCCACCAGAAAACGCCGCCACATTCATAACCGGATCAACCACTCGGGAAAACCCGCAGGCCTCCATCCCGGCAACCAATCGCCGCGTATTCTCCATACAACCGGCAACCATCGAAGAAAACCCCTCGCGGCCCAGATAACGAATCACCGCATACGCCCCCGCAACATCAGCCCCTGGCCGCGTTCCCGCAAGCGTACACTGCTTCTTCACCGTCAGATACGGCGTATCAACATTCAAACACCCAAGCATCTCCTGCTCCCTCAGCAGAAGACACCCGCACGGAATCGTCGAAAGCCCCATCTTATGCGGATCAAGAGAAATCGAATCAACCCCCGCCACCGCAAAATCAAACGGAATCGGCCGCTCAAGGAACGGAATCACCAGTCCCCCGAATGCCGCGTCCACATGGCAGAAACAATCATGCTCCTTTGCAATTTTTGCAATAGTTTGCACATCATCCACCATACCATACTCGGTCGTCCCGGCAACTGCCGCCACCGCAATCGTATTCGCATCCACCAGCTCCGCCATTTTTTCGGTATCCACCATGTAGTCTTTCCCGTATGGCGCAACCCGCATCTCAAGACCCAGCATATCACACGTCTTATCAAACGAAAAATGCGCAGACGCAGGAACCACAATATTTGGATGCTTTGCATCAGGTCTCTGCTTCTTTGCAATACGAATCGCCTGAAGATTTGACTCGGTCCCCCCAGAAGTCGCGTAACCTCCGGCAGAACCCAGATGCATCAGATCGCCTAAGGATTTGATCAACAGATCCTCGATTTTCATCGTCCCGGGAAACAGACCAGGGTCTCCCAGATTCGTCGCACAAAACATCTCCTGCACCGCAATCGCAATCGGATGCGGAATCGTACACATCGAACTCAGGATATGATCATGATGCACATCCTCAGCCCGAACACCGGAAAGGAAGGAGATTACCTCCTCCCTACTGCATCCTCTCTCCTCCATAAAAATAACGCCTGAAAAAATTGGAAAAAATTAATTCTTCTTCAACGCCGCATTCAAAAGAATCTGGCGCTCCGTCTTTGCGACAGTCTCGCGAATCTTCTGGATCGCATCAATGTTCGACGAAACACTCGCAATACCCTGATTCACCAGCCACTTCACAAACTTCGGATCTGAACCTGCCTGACCGCAGATCGAACACTCGACACCTGCTTCGCGGCACTGCTCAATACAGCTTGCAATCAGCCGCATAACCGCAGGATGCTCCGGTTCATACATATCGCCGATAAGACCGTTATTGCGGTCCACCGCAAGCGTATACTGAACCAGATCATTTGTTCCAAACGAACAGAAGTTGATGCCTGCCTTAATGAACTCATCAATAATAATAGCGGACGCTGGGACCTCCACCATAATACCGAGCACACGGTTGTCCACATCAATACCCCAGGAACGGAACGCCTCCTTTGCCGCGATAAACTCGCGGGGGTGCTGAACGAGCGGGAACATAATACCGAGATTATCGTATCCCGCGTCCCAAAGACGTTTGAAACAAGCAGCCTGAATTCTCAGTTGATCGATCTGGCGAAGATCGCGGCGGATACCGCGGAATCCCAGCATTGGGTTGTGCTCGTCAGGCTCGTCCTCGCCGCCCGCCATATTTCTGAACTCATCGGTCGGGGAATCGATCGTTCTTACCCAGACCGGCTTGCCGCGGAATGCGTCCAGCACAGTCTTGATACCATTGTAAAGTTCAGAGATGAACTCCTCTTCCTTCTTGTTCTTAATGTACCAGCCGGGAGTCTTGTTCATACCGATAATCAGATGCTCGATTCTGAGCAGTCCAACCCCGTCAGCACCGGTAGCTGCTGCACGTGCGGCAGCTTCCGGCATAGAGACGTTGACCTTCACGGATGTTGCCGTAATAATCGGGGCTGCTGCAACCGCTGCGGTTACGGCCGCGCCTGCTGCCGGAACTGCTGCTGCGAGCTTTCCGTCATAGATCAGACCTTTCTCTCCATCGATGGTGACGATCTGTCCTTCCTTGAGGAGCGTTGTTGCCTTCTTTGTGCCGACAACTGCGGGTGTGCCCAGTTCTCTGGACACGATTGCCGCATGGCAGGTCATTCCGCCTTCGTCAGTGATGATACCAACTACTTTGCGCATGGCTGGAACCATGTCAGGGTTGGTCATGGGAGAAACCATGATGTCGCCTTCTTTGACACGGGAGGTGTCGCGTGCATCAGTCACGATAATGACTGGGCCGGACGCTACACCAGGGGACGCTCCGTATCCCTGTAAGATCACTTCTGCGTCCGGAGTGACGTCACCGCAGGACTCGCCGTTCTTTGCGGTTCCGTTCTTCTGGATCGTGGTGATCGGTCTGGACTGGAGGATGTAGATGGTGTCGCCCACAATTCCCCATTCCATGTCCTGCGGGATCTTGTAATGCTCTTCAGAGATTACGGCAAACTCTGCGAGTTTTGCGACCTCTTTGTCGGAGAGAACCTGAGCGTCCTGGCGGTTTGCCGGGACGGCTACGGTTTTGGTTCCTTTGTTTCCGTCAGGAATAATTTCCACGGATTTGTTGGCGATGGTTTTGGTCGTGATCCGCTTGTTTTTGCGGTCATAGACATAGTTGTCAGGAGAAACGGTTCCGGAAACTACTGCTTCGCCAAGGCCCCATGAGCCTTCCATGATGACGTTTGCTGCCCCTGAAATCGGGTGGGACGAGAACATGACTCCGGCTTTTTCTGAGAAAACCAGCTGCTGGACGACGACCGCGATATTGACGGTGCGGTCATCGAATCCCTGTTTCGCACGATAGTAGATGGCGCGGGCACCGTAGAGGGAGGCCCAGCAGTCCTGCACGGCCTGAAGAAGGTCTTCATCGCCGAGAATATTCAGGTAGGTTTCCTGCTGACCGGCAAAGGATGCGTCCGGCAGGTCTTCTGCGGTTGCGCTGGATCTGACAGCTACGACCGTCTCGGATCCCATTTTCTTGTAGGATGCGGAGATCTCTTTTTTGATCTGATCAGGTATCTTGACGGAACTTACCATCTCTTTGACCATGTCGGCGGTCGAGTTGAGGGCATCGTTGTCATCGACATTGAGTTTTTCCAGTATATCGAAGATGGAATCCTCAAGTTTTGTCAGCTGCAGAAATTTGCGGAAAGCCTGGGCGGTCACGACAAAACCCTGTGGAACAGGGAGACCAATGGAGGTCATTTCACCAAGAGAGGCGCCTTTCCCTCCAACAGAAGGGATGTCATCTTTACGGATTTCGTTGAGCCATAAGATATCGGGTGATTTGTCCATAGACACTCGCTATTACATTGGTGCCAAACAACAATAATAGATTGCGTTGGGTCGGGTGTATGGTGGTAGAGGGAAGCGGGTATTTTTTGTAGATGGTTACTCCAAGCGAAACCGCCTACGAAAAACAACCTCTTCCTCATACTAAGAACATCCCCACCCAACGCAGGACAATACTATTACCGTTCAAACACCAATACCTACAGGATTATCCGTGAGCTTCAAAGTACTTGTCAGCGACCCGCTTGCAGAAGAGGGTATTGCTATTTTAAAGGGCTTTTGTGATGTTGATGAAAAAGCCGACCTTTCCGAGGACGAACTTGTCAAGATCATTGGCCAGTATGACGCACTGATTGTCCGGTCAGGCACGCAGGTCACCGCTCGCATCATCGAAGCGGCTGACAACATGAAATACATCGGCCGTGCCGGCGTTGGCGTGGACAACATCGACTGCGACGCTGCAACCAAAAAAGGAATCATCGTCTCGAACGCTCCGGAAGGAAACACCCTTGCCGCAACCGAACACACGGTTGCCATGATGATGGCGCTTGCACGAAACATCCCGCAGGCATCCGCATCCCTCAAGAAGGGCGAGTGGAAACGCTCCAAATTCATGGGCAACGAGATGAACGGCAAGACGCTCGGTGTTGTCGGATTCGGCAGAATCGGCAGAGAAGTTGCAAAACGTGCACAGGCTCTTCAGATGACGGTTATCGCTTACGACCCGTTCATCCCTGCCGAAGTCGGTGCTGCGATGGGTGTTGAGATGATGAGCGTTGCCGAGCTTTTCACCAAGGCCGACGTCATTACGGTTCACACCCCGCTTATCCCGTCCACCACGCACATGGTAAACAAGGACTCGATCGCAACGATGAGAGACGGCGTTCGTATCATCAACTGTGCCCGCGGCGGTATCATTGATGAAGCAGCTCTTTACGATGCAGTCGTTTCCGGCAAGATTGCCGGAGCCGCTCTTGACGTATTTGAGGAGGAGCCGCCAACCAGCTCTCCGCTTCTGACGCTTGACAAAGTCATTGTCACGCCGCATCTTGGCGCAAGCACGGTTGAGGCACAGAAGAACGTCGCGATCTCGGTTGCCCAACAGTGCATTGAGGTGCTGAAAGGCGGTTCTGCCAGAAGCGCAGTCAATGCTCCGCTTATTGCTCCTGAGATTCGCCCGAAGCTTGAGCCATTCGCACTGCTTACCGAGAAGATGGGCAGCCTTGCGGCCCAGCTTGCGGACGGTGCTATCACCGAGGTAGAGTTTGCCTATCTTGGCGAGGTCTCTGAGATGAAGCAGAATCTGAAGTATGCCACCCGAATGGGCCTGAAGGGTCTGCTGGACAAGGCCCTGCACGAGCCGGCAAATGTGGTGAATGCAGAGTTTATTGCACAACAGCGCGGCATGACGGTCGTTGAGAAGACGTCGGCTGATGCAGGAGACTACAAATCTCTGGTTGAGATGAGCTTCAAGACGGCAAAAGGGAAGCAGACGATCTCCGGTATTGTTACCCGTGTCGGCCCCCGTATTACGGCAATTAACGGCTACTCGATGGATCTGGTGCCGAAAGGAAATGTGATTATTGCAGATCACATCAACCGCCCGGGCGTTGTTGGTCCGGTTTGTGTGCTTCTTGGCAAATACAATATTAATATCTCGAATATGCAGGTCGGACGTGTGGATGTCGGCTCAGAGTCTCTGATGATTCTCGCGGTCGATGATCTGGTTCCATCCAATGTGATGCAGGAAGTTGCGGAAAGCAACGGCATCATTTCTGCGAAGTTCATGCAGCTGTAAATATTTCCTCATACTTTTTTTATTACTGCCGCATGCCAAGAGCGATGTAGCCGCATATCGCGAGGGCGAGAACAAAACAAAGTAAAAATCCTGCCGCATAACCGGCAAGCGCTACGGCAACTCCTGCAATAAGTGGGCCTGCTGAGTGACCGATGTCCATAAGAGAGGAGAGTGCACCCATGGACGCACCGAGTCGGTTCTGTTCGGTGATATTTGCTGCGTAAATATTCGCGGCAACGGTAGAGAGTGACATGCCGATACCAAAGATGCAGCTGATGCCAAGCAGGAACCAGAAGTTTCCTGTGAGGATAAAAGCACCGAGCGAACAGCCGGTCAGGAAAAGTCCAAACAGCATCTGACGGACAGGATCTTTTTGATCGGCACGTTTTCCAAAAAACGGTTTTGTTGCGGCAATGACGATGACCTGTACAAAAAAGATGATACCGGTCTGCCATGCGGAAATACCTGTACTGAGAAGGTAAAGGGGAAGAAATGTTTCAAAGGCTCCGAAGCAGAAGTAGGTCGCCATCTCGGCACCTGATGCTGACCGAAGTCCTCGGTTGCCGAGGAAGATCAGAAGATTCTCCCGAAATGCTGCAAGGGTGACGGAGGATAATGGTTGTGCCGGTCCTGTGTCATGATACCAAAGCGTTAGGCAGAACACGGGAATTCCTGCGATGAATGCGATGAGGTATACCGCGTAGTAGGCGAATCCTGCCGGGGCTGCGGCGAACAGTGAGAGGACTACGCCACCGATGAGAGGGGCTGCGGATCGTCCGATGAGGGTTGATGAGCTGTAGGCTCCCATCATTGCTCCTTTGTGTTCACCGAACCGTTCGGCTATCACAGCACCGGTTACGGGCCCGAGAATGGCGGTTGCCATGCCATGGAAAAATCGTACTGGAATGAGGAGGAGAGGATCAACCGCTGCGAGATAGAGAAGGGGAGCGATGAGAAATACTGCACCCGCGAGGATGAGGAGCCTGCGCCGTCCGAGATGATCAGAGAGAACACCAACCGGAAAGCTGAGAAGGATTCCTGCAAAAGGGGAGACTGCAGCAATGAGGCCGATAGTTGCACTGCCTGCTCCAAGGGATTCGGCGTAGAGGGGAAGCACAGGGTTTTTCGCGATGGTTGTGGAGAATATGGCAAAAAGACCGATAATGCAGAGGTATTGTATCAGTCGTTTTTTCTGTGTGTCACCGTCCGCGAAGTTCATGGTGTACTTTATTGGCGGGAATGTCGGATAAAACAGCGGTGAAAATCACTTGAAAATCTTTATATTTCGGAATGTCTAATGTATTAGAGCACACAGGTGCAAAACATGCGTGGACTCGTGGTCTAGTTGGCTATGACGTCGCCTTGACATGGCGGAGATCAAGGGTTCGACTCCCTTCGGGTCCACTTCTTTTCTGAAAGAGTTCCAAAATATTCGGTAAGTATTTTTCCATCCACTACATAGTATCTCATTACTTTGCAGTTTTCCCGTTGCATGTTCGTACTTCTCCTGCTTCTCCTCATTCTCATAAGCTTCAGCGCTGGCTGCATCACCTATGTTTCTGAACCGGAATTAGAGACACTGCCAATCCCCACGCCGGAAGATACACCTTTACCAACCCCGGAAGTTACTGCAACCCCTACCCAGACTCCAGAACCTCTTCCAACTCCTGCATGGGGAATGCTGCGCTCTGAGTTCTCCTGGACTTATCAGAATACCAATCACAGCTACTCTATCGACGTCCCCAAAACCGCATACCAGTACTTCAAGAAACAGGATCACACCAAAAACAGCAACTACGTCCGTTACGCTCTCTCAGACTACGACCGCACCTACGTCAAAGAGATTGCTGATGTGTTTACCGCGATGGGTGCAAAAGCCGGGTACAGCGAGAAGGAGACAATTGAAAACTTCATCGCATTCGTGCAGTCGCTTTCTTACACCTCAGATATGGAAACCACAGGCATTGAGGAGTATCCGCGCTATCCTTTAGAGACCCTTGTGGACAAAGGCGGCGACTGCGAGGATGTTGCTATCCTTATCGCCTCAGTTCTTCATGAGATGGGGCACGGAGCTGTGCTTTTCAAACTCCCTGAGCATATGGCGGTCGGCATTGCGGGCGATGAGATGTTTGAGGGGACCTATTATCCCTATAACGGCACGCGCTACTACTATCAGGAGACTACTGCCAAAGGCTGGGGCATTGGTGACCTGCCCAAAGAGTTTACTGATGTTTCGGTCGAGGTGCTCCCGCTCGAACAGCGGTCGGTAATGGATCTTGAGTTCATGGCTGAACCCGACACCTCCACATGGGATGCGGCGGTGTATCGGATGGTTGCAACCGCGAAAAATCTCGGCCCAGGTACCTTGCACGGTGCCCGGTTGGAGGTAACAGTGTGGGTCGGCGATAGGGTGTATGACAACCAGACATTTTATCTCGACGACTGCCGCGAGCATGATAGTGTTCGGGTTGAAGGAAAGATCAATCTCCCCCGTCGTGAGCAGGCGGAGATATCTGCGGTTCTTACCGGCGGCAATCTGCACGGAGACGTGATCGCTGAGACTGGCGTGTTCAACGCGCCGTGATGGGCGTGGTAATTTTTTTCTAAACGCGAATGGCGCGAATAACGCGAATAAAAAATCGCCAATGGCGATTTTTCAAAAAAAAAATAATCAGTGTTTCTCCAAGAGATGAGAACAGTTTAAAAATGAATTATGTTAATAAAATCTTAAAAATCGCCATTGGCGATTTTTTATTCGCGTGTATTTGCGTTTCCAAACGCCACCCTCTCCACCCTCTCAATTGGATGCTGGGTCTTTGCCGCAGTCTCTGAAACACTCATCCCACTCTGAAGGCAGCGGCGGATAACCATCTCCATACTCTCGCCGATCTCGATAATATGCAGATTCGGATCATAGATCCGCACAACCCGCTGCCCCCACGAATGCTCAATCATTTCATGGACATAGTTGATCTCAGGCATCGTATCCAGGCGTGACAGAAAAAGATCAAACTCCTCCTCCTCAAAGTAGAGCTCCATATTATGCGGCCGGCAGAGAATCGTATCATCACTCACTCCTGCCAGCTGCGAAAACGATGCAACTGACTGCAAGGAAATGCCGTTCGTGAAGGAGACGTTCTCGCCGAAATCATACACAATCACAAGGTCGAACAGATTCTGATAAAACTGCACTGACGCAGCAATATCTTTTACCACAATTAGTGGCCCGAGAAACTTCATCTTACTTCTCCACAATTTTTCTCATGAGCATCATAACGCCCGGCTTTTCCTTTCGCCTCACCCGTGAGACACGGGCACCCGCAGGAACTGCGGGTGCTGCCTGCATCTCGGCCTCCATTCGTGCGGTTATTTCATCAAAAATTCTTTTATATGCAACACAGTGCGGATCAACACCAGACGCGTCCGCGTCTCCCGCGAGCGCGTTGTAAGGACAGCCGCCCCGGCAGTAGTTGATGTGGGCGCAGTCTTTGCAGGCAGAATCCACATGATCCTTGAATGCGAGCATTCGCACTCCTGCCTGCGTCTGCATCAGCATCTCTACTGTTGGCGCGTCATGCACATTGCCCATCACCCATTCCGGCATTCCGACAAATCGGTAGCAGGGATAGATGTCCCCGTTCGGCCCGATCGCAAACGTTGTTCCCATGCAGTCCGCATACGTGCATACGCATCCGCTTCTGGTAAACACGCACCGGCAGAGATCGTTGATGTTCATGATCTCAAGATCATCTGGATTCGCAAGCGCTGCGTCCAGAAGATACACTAAAAGCTCTCCGTACTCTGTTGGGGACAACGTCCATTCGTTTGGGTTGTCGCCTTTGAGGGAGGGGAGAGCGGGATGCAGCTTCATTCCCCATCCCTGACTTCGGAAGAACTCGACGATCTCCTCTTTTCTCTCGACCGAGGAGTTGGTGAATGTGCAGATGAATCTGACGAGGAGGCCGTGGGCTGTTGCTGTTCGGTAGCCGGCGAGGGTTCGCTCGAAGTAGTCGTCGCCTCTCTGGTAGTCGGTCAGGTCCTTTGGCCCGTCAATGGAAGAGCCGAGCGGAACATGGTGACTGCTCAGAATTTCTGCGAGCTCGTCAGTCATCAGCCAGAGATTGGTCTGCATGGCAAACTCCGGACTGAGATGCGGCAGACGTTTTTCAATCATTGGCAGAACTTCGCGGTAGAATTCCGGGCCTGCGAGAAGGGGTTCTCCGCCGTGAAAGGTAAAGGTCACCCGCTGGTCCTGTAATGGTTCAAGCCAGCGAACGATTGCTTCTGCTGTTGCCAGGGTCATTTTTGGCGAGTTGACGTCTGAGCTCCAGCAGTATTTGCATCGCCCGGGGCACCCGAGGGTTGGGATGATCATCACATGGAAGGGATTTTTCATCGATATCATTACTGGTGTTTTTTGGGAGATAAGTTTCTGTCGGTCTTTGGTGGTTTTTCCTTGCGGCATGATAAATTTTTAAAACGCGAAGGGCGCGAATAGCGCGAATAAAAAATCGCCAATGGCGATTTTTCGAGGAAAAGAAATAATCAGTGTATCTCTAGGAAAAGAGAGCAACATAAAAAATAATATTAGTCATTTTTTAAAAATCGCCATTCGCGCTATTCGCGTTTAAAAAGCTAATCACTCAGCACAGAACCGCAGCAGTCTCTCCCGCAGATCATCAGGAATTGGCGTCTTGCACTCACGCTCATAATCGAAGTAGACCAAAACATCCTCAGCAGTCGCGATAAGATTTGCATCAGAATCATAGATCGAGTGGCTGATCAAAAAACTCGTGTTCTTCACCTCGGTCACCACAGAATCAACCGTCACCGTTCCCGGATAATACAACGGCTTACAGTACCGACAGCTGGTTGCCGCAAGAATCGGGGCATGGGCAGGTCGCGTACTTCCCTTCATCAGACCCACCTCTTCACACAGATGAATTCTGGATGTCTGCACATACCGCAGAATTATCAGATTATTTACATGGCCATACGCATCGAGATCGTCCCAGTCAACGCGAATCACTGTTTTCAGCTGCACTCAACAACTCCTTCAAACAGATAGGTGTGATGATCAGGTAAATCTGTGGAAACGACTCCTCAGACATGCATGTTTATTGCCGGTCCAACTACAACCTGTAATCATGACAGCACAGTTAGTAAAACTGGAAACAACACTTGGCAACATTGTCCTCGAACTTCGCGAGGACATGCCGGTCACCTCAGGCAACTTCACCGACCTTGTCAAAAAAGGATTCTATAACGGCGTAATCTTCCACCGTGTCATTGACGGATTCATGATTCAGGGTGGAGACCCGACCGGCACCGGTCGCGGCGGACCCGGCTACGCAATCAAAGATGAATTCATGCCTGACAACAAAAACAACCGCGGCACCATCGCCATGGCAAACGCAGGGCCGAACACCGGCGGAAGCCAGTTCTTCATCAACCTTGTCAACAACAACTATCTCGACAAAGCACATCCCGCATTCGGCAAAGTTGTCGAAGGAATGGACGTGGTCGACGCAATCGGCAAAGTCAAGACCAACTTTGGCGACAAACCGGTCACTGAAGTCGCCATCAAAATGGCAACCCTTCTCTAAACTTTTTTTCGCACTTTCACTCCCCGCGGTCTATCCTTCATATAGCAAAAGCGCCATATAGAAAAATCAATGACCGAAAAACATGAGTGGCGCAAAGAGGACAAAGCCCTCTACCTCCCAAAAAATCAGCCGGAACTGATAACTATCCCTGCCATGAAATTTTTCATGGTCAAAGGAGTCGGCGACCCAAATACGAGTCAGACCTTTGCCGACCACATCGGCCTTCTCTACTCCCTCTCCTATGCTGTGCGCATGATGCCAAAACAGGGATTCACGCCTGAAGGCTACGCGCCTTACACCGTCTACCCGCTCGAAGGAGTCTGGGGACTCGTCAACCCGGAGCTTGGAATAGCCGACAAAAACAACTTCTCCTACACTTTGATGATTCGCCAGCCCGAGTTCGTCACTGACGACGTAATCTCCCGCGCAAAAGAGTCGGTCAGAAAGAAAAATCCTGACGCACGTGTTAATGAAGTGATCTTCGACGAACTCGAAGAGGGACTTGCCGCCCAGATGATGCATATCGGACCATACGATGATGAACCGGCAAGCTTTGCACGCCTCGCCGCATTCCTTGAAGAAAATCATCTCGAACGCACCTCATTTCTGCATCGGGAGATCTACATCTCAGACGCCAGAAAGAGTGACCCTGCAAAACAAAAAACCGTGCTTCGGTGGACGGTCCGAAAAAAAGAAGTGTGAGTGTGAGGTTTTCCTTACACGCAGGAGAGCTTCACTAAGTCTTCCTGGACCGTGGAGCTTGGCTGAAGTCCGAAGTTTTCGACAAGAACATTCAGGATATCAGGCGTGATGAATGCCGGGAGAGAGGGACCTATCATGATGTTCTTAATGCCCAAGTGCAGGAGCGTCAGCAGGACGAGAACCGCTTTCTGCTCGTACCAGGCGATGTTGTAGGAGATCGGCAGATCGTTTACACCGCAGCCGAATGCGTCCGCAAGGGCGAGTGCCACAACCACCAGGCTGTACGAGTCGTTACACTGGCCTGCATCAAGCACGCGGGGAATACCTTCGATATCGCCGAGCGGCAGGGCATTGTAGCGGTACTTGGCGCATCCTGCGGTCAGAATAACCGTGTCTTTGGGAAGCGCCTTGGCAAACTCGGTGTAGTAGCTGCGGCGTTTATCGCGGCCGTCACAGCCTGCCATCACTACAAATCTCCGGATCTTTCCTGACTTAACCAGCTCGATAACTTTCGGCGCTAAGGCAAGCACTGCATCGTGAGCACAGCCGGTCAGAAGGTCGGGGCGTCCGAGTTCCTCAGGCGAGCGGCAGGTCTTTGCAAGCGCGATGATTGCAGAGAAGTCTTTGCTTCCGTCAGGTTTTGCTTCGATGTGGGGCGTTCCGGGGAAGCCGACGGCACCGGTCGTGAACACTTTGTCTGCATAGGCGGGTGCTGGTGGGACGATACAGTTCGTTGTGAACAGAATCGGACCATGGAACTTCGGGAGTTCGTTTCTCTGCTCTGCCCATGATCCGCCAAAGTGTCCGCGGAGATGCGGATACTTCTTGAAGGCCGGATAGGCGTGGGCAATCAGCATCTCGCCGTGCGTGTAGATGTCAACACCCGCATCTTTGGTTGCTTCAAGCAGCATCTCAAGGTCTTTTAAGTCATGGCCGGTAACGAGAATTCCGGGTTTTGTTCCGGCACTCGTGAAGACGCTCGTGATTTCCGGTTTTCCATAGGTCTGGTTCGCTTCATCTAACAGAGCGAGAACTTTTGCCCCATAGGCTCCGCACTCAAGCACAAGTCCGGTTCTCTCTTCGATTGTGAGGTTCTCAAATCTTGAGGCAAGTGCGTCTCGGATGAAGGTGAGAATGCTGTCATCTGTTTTGTTGAGCACGATTGCATGCGAGTAGTAGGCGGCGAGACCTTTGATGCCGAAGAGCAGTGTTGAGTAGAGCGACCGGACGTTGACATCTGCGATCTCGTCAAGTCCTGCGGGGGCGTCAAAGGCGGGTTCGCCCGCGGCCTTGGGCAGGGAGTTGTAGTGTGCGGTGATGCAGGAGGAATACTCGGCAAAACACTGCTCGTCGAAGTTGACGTTTGTCAGCGTGGCAAACAGTGCTTCAAGAACGCAGGGCTGAAGATCGATGTTTGACGCTTTTGCCCGATAGGCAAGACATGAAAGAGCGTAGAGAACATCATCCTGAGCTCCGGCAACGACTTTGTTCTTTCCACAGACACCGCCCAGAGAACAGGGCTCTTTTGATTCCTGACATTGTGTACAGTACATGATTATTTTCACCTTGGTTTCTTTTGGATAGTATGTATATGGTTGATACTTAGTTATATAGCAAAAAGTTTCCAAAAACATACTATGGGAGTTTTGTCCTTGGTTTTGTTTGGGGTAACCAAGGACAAAATTCCCAAATAACGGAAATCATTTTTCACCCCAGCCAAGATGTTTATATTGTTAGCTTCCTAACTATCATGAGCAATGGATCCGCAGCCGCACGTCATCATCGAAATAAAAAAACTCGCCAACCAGATAAAACGTCAGCTCCACAACTCAGACAGTTTTTCCCAATGCGAAAACCTCACCGGAGTCCAAGGATGGATTATCGGCTATCTTCATCACCAGGAAAAGGACATTTTTCAAAAAGACATCGAAGAACAGCTTGAAGTCAGACGCTCAACCGCAAGCGGCATCCTCCAGCTCATGGAAAAAAACGGCCTCATCACTCGTGAACCTGTATCTTATGATGCCAGACTCAAAAAACTCATCCTCACCGAAAAAGCACGAGAGATCCATCGCAGAGTTGCCGGTGAAATGAACCGCATCGACTCCCGACTTACGAGCGGCCTAACATCTGACGAACTTGAGTTCTTCTGTTCCGTGATTGCCAGAATGCAGAAAAACCTCGCAGGAGACAATCCATGAACCATGTTGTAGAACGCCTCTCACAATCCATCCGCGAATACCGACGCGACAGCCTTCTCGCGCCCGTATTTGTCGCGCTTGAAGTCGTAATGGAAGTACTCATCCCCTTAATCCTCGCAGGATTAATCGACGACGGCATAACCGGAGGCAACATGCCGATCATCCTCAAGCTCGGCCTAGTACTTCTGCTGTTTGCCATCATGTCCCTTGTGTTTGGCGTACTTGCCGGAAAGTATGCTGCATCCGCGTCTGCCGGATTTGCCAAAAACCTCAGACACGACATCTTCCACAACATTCAGGACTTCTCCTTCGCAAACATCGACAAATACTCAACCGCGAGCCTCATCACCCGCATGACCACCGACGTCACCAATGTCCAGAATGCGTATCAGATGATCATCAGAATCGCCATTCGCTGTCCCTTAATGCTGGTCTTCTCGTTTCTCATGGTGGTCGGAATCAACGCCGAACTCTCGCTCATCTTCCTCATACTTCTGCCGGTGCTTGGAATCGGCATGTATCTGATCATCACCAAAGCCCATCCGCTCTTTGAACTCGTCTTCAAAACCTACGACCATCTCAATAAAGTCGTGCGGGAAAACCTTCGCGGCGTCCGGGTCGTCAAATCCTATGTTCGCGAGGATTATGAAACACGAAAGTTTCGCGACGTCTCAACCACCATCTACGGCTACTTCAGCAGCGCAGAAAAACTTCTTGCATTCTTCAGCCCCCTCATGCAGGCCGTAATCTACGCAAGTATCCTTCTCATCTCATGGTTTGGTGCGCAATTCATCGTGCTCGGCAACCTCACTACCGGAGAACTTGTGAGCCTGATTGCATACGCCATGCAGATTCTCATGAGCATCATGATGCTTGCCATGGTCTTTGTCATGATAACTATGGCCCGTGCGTCTGCGAAACGAATCACCGAAGTGCTCGACGAAGAAGTGGACCTGGTAAATCCCGCGTCCCCAATCTACGAAGTCGCGGACGGCAGCGTGATCTTTGATCATGCGAGCTTCAGCTACACCAAAGATGCCGAACGGCTCGCCCTCAAAGACATCTCTCTGACAATCGCGTCAGGAGAAACCGTCGGTATCCTTGGCGGTACCGGCAGCTCCAAATCAACCCTCGTTCAGTTGATACCCCGTCTCTACGACGCAACTGACGGCAGAGTCCTCGTTGGCGGCAGAGATGTCAGAGAGTACGACCTTGCAGCACTTCGCGATGCGGTAGCAATGGTGCTGCAAAAGAACATCCTCTTTGCAGGAACCATTCGCGACAATCTCAGATGGGGAAATCCAAATGCAACTGAGGAAGAAATCATTCATGCCTGCAAACTCTCGCAGGCTGAAGAGTTCATCAGTGCTTTACCGGAAACCTACGACACCCATGTTGAGCAGGGCGGTTCAAACATCTCGGGCGGTCAGAAGCAACGTCTCTGCATCGCACGGGCGCTGTTGAAAAAGCCGAAGATTCTCATCCTCGATGACTCAACCAGTGCGGTTGACACCAAAACCGACTCTTTGATTCGCGTTGCGTTCAAGACCGAGCTTCCGGAGACCACCAAGATCATCATCGCACAGAGAATCTCCTCGATTCAGGATGCCGACAAGATTCTTGTGATGGACAACGGCCGCATCACTGCCGAAGGAACCCATGCAGAACTTCTGGAGAAAGATCCGGTTTATCGCGAGATGTATCACTCGCAGATGAAAGGAGGCGAGGAGTAATGCCGCCAATGGGATCAGGCCGCCGTCATAACCGCGGTCCGGGATTTGCCGGCACAAAGCCGGGCGATGCCATGAAGACCGTGAAGCGTCTGCTTGGGTATCTGACCGGTGCGTACAAAATTCAGTTTGCGTTTGCGCTCATTGCAATCGTTCTCAGTGCGATCGCAGGAGTTATCGGCTCGCTCTTCATGGAAGTGCTGATTGACGACTACATCACGCCGCTTATCGGCGTAGAAAATCCGGTCTTCACCGGTCTTCTGACTGCGATAACCTTCATGGCCGTAATCTACGTGATCGGCGTTGTGTCGACGTTAGTCTACACGCGAACGATGGTGGTCATCGGTCAGGGGATTATGAAAAAGATCCGTGACCAGATGTTTTCGCATATGCAAAAGCTGCCGGTCGGCTACTTTGACTCGCACACCTTTGGCGACGTGATGAGCCATTACACCAACGACATCGACACGCTCAGACAGATGATCTCACAAAGCGTTCCGCAGGTATTTTCCTCGGTCGTAACAATCATCGCCGTGTTTGCGGCAATGATCTACACGAGCGGATATCTCACGCTTATTGTTGTTGCGATGCTTGTGATATTCTACTTTGTGACAAAGTTTGTTGGCGGCAAGAGTGCGAAGTACTTTGTGCAGCAGCAGAAGTCGCTTGGAACCGTAAACGGCTACATCGAGGAGATGATCAACGGCCAAAAAGTGGTGAAGGTGTTCTGTCATGAGGATGCGTCAAAGCATGAGTTCGATGCATTGAATGACGAACTTTACGGTCATGCGAAATCGGCGAACACGTTTGCTAACATCTTCATGCCAATCGTGGTCAACATCGGCAACATCCAGTATGTTCTGGTGGCAATCATTGGCGGCGCTCTTGCGATTACCGGTATCGGTGGTCTGACGCTTGGCGCGATTGCGGCGTTTATGCTGTTGAGCAGGAGTTTCATGATGCCGGTCAGTCAGGTTTCCCAGCAGATAAGCTCAGTCGTGATGGCGCTTGCCGGAGCCGAGCGTATCTTCGGACTGATTGATCAGCCGGTCGAAGAGGATGCAGGAACCGTTCGGCTCGTGAATGCGAAGATTGAGAACAATGCCCTCGTCGAGACAACAGACGAGACCGGCATCTGGGCATGGAAGGAGGAGACCCCTGAGGGAACAGTTTACACGCAGCTGAAAGGGGACGTGCAATTTGATCAGGTGCATTTCGGATATGTACCTGACAAAGAGGTTCTACACGGCGTGAGTTTGTATGCAAAACCCGGCCAGAAGGTTGCACTCGTTGGCGCGACCGGAGCCGGAAAGACGACGATTACGAATCTCATCAACCGATTCTACGACATCTCGGAAGGAACGATTCTGTATGACGGCATTGATATCTCGCGGATCAAAAAGAGCGATCTTCGCTGGTCGTTCGGGATGGTTTTGCAGGATACGAATCTGTTTACCGGAACAGTGATGGAGAACATCAGGTACGGGAAGCTGGAGGCTACTGATGATGAGGTGTATGCTGCGGCAAAGCTTGCGAACGCTGACGGGTTCATTCAAATGCTGCCTGAGGGCTATGAGACGATGCTTGAAGGGGATGGCGGGAGTCTTTCGCAGGGCCAGCGTCAGCTGCTTTCGATTGCACGTGCGGCGGTTGCCAATCCTCCGGTGATGATTCTGGATGAAGCAACGTCGAGTATTGATACGCGAACTGAGGCGATTGTGCAGGCAGGTATGGATTCATTGATGAAGGGAAGGACGGTGTTTGTGATTGCGCACCGACTCTCAACAATTCATAATGCGGATGTGATTCTGGTTCTTGAGGACGGCAGAATCATTGAGCGCGGCAGTCATGATAAGCTGATTCAGGAGAAAGGAAAATACTACCAGCTCTATACGGGCGCGTTTGAGCTGGAGTAACATACTCTATTTTTGATAGATGGTATCTAAAAGATACAAAAATAGATAGGGGTGTAAATGCTATACTCTTTGCATGGACGAGTGTTGCACGGTGAATCTGACGGTGCGGTATCTGACGAAGAAGTGGATGCTGCTGATTATTCTTGAGCTGTTTAAGGGAGATAATCATACCAGAAGGTTTTCGGAGCTGAAAGACCGGCTGCCTGATATTACGGCGAAGGTTCTGTCCGAGCGGCTGCAGGAACTGGAGGCAGAGGGAATTGTCTCAAAGCATGTTGATGCGAGCGTTGTTCCTATCAGATCAGAGTACACGCTGACTGCGAGCGGTATCGAGCTGATGGAGGTTGTGCGGGGGATTAAGTACTGGGCGCTGAAGTGGAAGATCGATAATATTCCCTGCGGCGATCAGGAGTGTAAGCACTGTAAGTTGTGATGATTCATTCTGTAGGCGGTGTCTGTTACACGTCGCCTTCTCGCGAAAAATCATGCCTTTCACATGCTACACCATGCAAAACTCCGCCAACTCTGCGCCAACTATACGCAACCGTTTGCCGCATCATAAAGACTAAAACCAAAATCCAATGCCATATGAAAGGAATTCGTATATACGTATAGTGAAAACGAAAATTCACTTCCATTAACCAAATAGAGATCAATAGCCCCAAAGAGATCCAGGCAAAACACACTCCAACTATACGCACTATACGAAATAGCAACCAAACACAACAAAATCAAAAAATATGCAAAATACAATGATTTCAACTATACGAAAAACCTCACGAACATTACGCATACATAATATTCTGTGAAAATATGAAAGGGCCAAGGCCGGGACTCGAACCCGGGTCTAAGGATCCACAGTCCTAAAGGATGACCAGCTACCCTACCTTAGCCTGAAAACCAGTTTCTCTGGAATGAATTCGGTTTCACACCGCCGTGTGAAACACTCTACTAGATAGGGTGTTCCCAAATATTAACATATCCTTTGGATTGCAGTGGGGACGGGATGTGTTCGTTGATTTGGAATAGGACTTACGCGGTATATGAAATAGCATAAGGAAAAGGGATTCTTTGTCCTTGATTTTATTTGGGGCAACCACGGAACACACTGAACACACTGAATTCCACGGAAAAACACAGAATACCGCTTCGCTTACGGAAAACACAGAAAGCCTAAGGAAGTTGGCATCTCAAAACGGTAACATATACTAATACCCGTACACTTAGGCTTTCCGTGTTTTCCGTAAGCGAAGCGGTATTCTGTGTTTTTTCCGTGGAATTCCGTGTGTTCAGTGTGTTCCGTGGTTGCCCCAAGCGAGAACATCTACAGAAAAATCCGCAATGAAACTCATCACCGCGTGACTCCTATTGGAAATAAATTTTGTTAGTTGTGATTCTCTGTAGGTGGTTTCACGTGGTTGCCCCAAATGCGGCCACATAAAAAAATTCCAACAAACGAAAATCATTCACCCGAAAAAAAAGTCCCGGAAGCCATTCACGTTTATTACTGTCCACCACCAATAGTTACGTAGTTTTTGTCTCTGTTTTTGGATTTCAGAGAGCGAGGGAAAAGAAATATGACAGAAGAACACTTCCGGACCCCGATCGTCTGCGTGCTCGGGCACGTAGACCACGGGAAAACATCGCTTCTGGATAGGATTCGCGGCTCGCGTGTTACCGCAGGCGAAGCTGGGGCCATCACCCAGCATATCGGTGCAACCCTGATACCGATCGACTCCATCCAGAAAATAAGCGGTGACTTGGGAAAGATGAAGACCACCGTCCCGGGCCTTCTCTTCATTGACACACCGGGACACCACGCATTCACCACGCTTCGTGCCCGCGGCGGAGCACTTGCCGACATCGCAATTCTCGTGGTTGACGTGAATGAGGGATTCAAACAGCAGACGATCGAAGCACTACAGATTCTTCGAAACTGCAAAACCCCGTTCATCATTGCCGCAACAAAAATCGACCGCATCCCGGGCTGGCGGCCGCAGCAGAACGCAGGATTCCTGAAATCATACAAAAGCCAGAACGAACGCGCCCAGACCGAGTGTGAAAACCGCGTCTACGAACTCGTCGGCAAACTCTCCGATCTCGGCTTCAACTCCGAACGGTTCGACCGCGTGAGTGACTTCCAGCGAAACCTTGTGATCGTTCCGGTCAGCAGTATGACCGGAGAAGGCATCGGTGATCTGCTGATGGTCATGATCGGTCTCGCCCAGCGCTTCTTAACTGACGGCCTCAAGATGACGGTCGAAGGGCCGGGCGTCGGCACTGTCCTTGAAGTGAAAGAAGAAAAAGGCCTTGGAACCACTTTGGATGTCATCCTCTATGACGGCATCATCAACCTCGGCGATGAAATAGCCGTTGCCGGAGCTGATGGTCCCATCGCCACCAAAGTGCGGGCACTTCTCCAGCCGCGGCCGATGAAGGAGATCCTCATCGAAGACCGGTTTGAACGCGTCAAGTCCGTGACTGCCGCAGCCGGAGTCAAAATAACTGCGCCGAATCTGGAGACCGTCATTGCCGGCTCTCCCCTTCGGGTCATCCGCGATGATCGCGACGCAGTGCTTGCAAAAATCGATCAGGAGATGCAGGAGATCAATGTCAAACTCTCCGAAGTCGGTATCACGGTTCGCGCCGACACGATCGGAGCCCTTGAAGCCCTCTCCAAAGAGCTGGAAGGAAAGAACATCCCAATCATGCGCGCCGAAGTGGGGCCGGTCAGCCGTCATGACCTGATTGAGATCAGCGTGATGAAGGATGAGTTCTACAAAACCGTGCTCTGCTTCAATGTCCCTCTCCTCTCAGACGCAGAGGCAATGATCCGCGACGGTGAGGTGGATGTCAAGGTCTTTTCTAACCGCGTCATCTACAAACTCATCGACGAGTACATCGCATGGCGCGACGAACTTACCCGTGCGCGTGAGGCAAAACAGTTTGAGACCGTTGTGCTTCCTGCAAAGTTCTCGATTCTTCCCGGCTGCGTATTCCGCCAGAGCGGCCCTGCGGTTGTCGGCGTGCGGATTTTGGGAGGAATTCTCCGGCCGCATGTCAATGTCTCGACGCGCGAAGGCAAGGTTGTCGGTGAGATCAAACAGATCAAACTGAACAAAGAAAGCATTCAGGAAGCAAAGGAAGGGGCAGAAGTTGCGATCTCCATTGACGGTGTTATCATCGGGCGGCAAATCGATGTCGGAGAGACGCTTTACGTTGCCGTTCCCGAGCGGCATGTGAAGGTTTTAGAGACTGAAATGTACTCCCATTTAAACCCGGGTACCAAAGAGGCTCTTGAGGAGTATGCCAATATTTTCCGCAAGACCGAGTACTTCTGGGGGAAGTAGTATTAATGGGGAGAGACTAACTATATGGGTACTTCGGCATCCTATTGATATCGAGGAGATGTGCTAATACAATGGTAGACTTTAAGGTCGTACTGTCAGACCCGAAATCCGGTCTTTCGTACAAAATAGATGCCACGGGCGCAGCAGCAGGTGCACTTCTGGGAAAGAAGATCGGCACTGAAGTTGACGGCGCTCCGTTTGGTATGAACGGTTACAAGATTACAATCACCGGCGGATCCGATAAAACCGGAATTCCGGCACGCGCTGACCTTCCAGGCAACGGCAAGAGACACCTTCTCTTATCCGATGGATTTGGTTTCCACGCAACCCACAACGGTGAGAGAAGAAGAAAGACCCAGCGCGGCAACGAGATCGCAGCTGACTTCGTTCAGGTAAATGCCAAAATCTCCACCTACGGCGAAAAGCCGGTCGCAGAGATCTTTGCATCGGCAGAAGCCGCAGCAGAGTAAATCTCTCATCAATACTTTTTCTCTTCTTCAAAATTTCTCAAAAAAAGTTATTGTTTCTGAATCTACACCGTCTCTTTTAGAGCCGGCAAGTATGCATCGTACGCGACGCGGTATTTTTTTGCCAGAAGAACCATGGCAGCCTGCGGCAGCAGAAGATTGTCGAAATGTCGATTGATCTCCTGAAGTTCAGCAGCGAGATCTTTTTTGTTTTTGCCGGTCGCATTCACAATGTCATCGAAGAGTGCTTCGACCGGATCTTTTTCCGCCTCGGTTGCAGAAAAGATCTCATCACCCGGCCGAAATCCCAAAGGAATCGTGACGTCTGCAAGCGTGCCGGTAAAGCGGTAGCTCGCTTCCGAGCCGTCTTTATTCAGGAGGTTGCGTTTTTCCGCGATATCGATCAGCTTTTTTGCCTGATCCTGACTCATCCACCGTTTGTCCTGCACATAGTAGAACACCAGCTCCATCTTGGTGAGCTTCTCTTTTCTTCCATGTTTGAATGGTGCGGCGATAGTGGTTTCCAGCTCGTTCACGAAAGAGCCTCAAGAATCATCTTCTTCATGTCCATTGAGTCGAACCCTTCAATCGACGGGGACTTGGTGATGAAGACCTCTGTTCTGTCGCCTTTCTCAATTGTCCGGATCATAAATCGGTGATCATTTAACGGCACATTGCCGGACGCCTTGAGCACGGTGTCGGTGAGGATGACGACAATGTCAGCAGCATCGGTTGCAATTTTGCTCATCTGAGAGCCTTGTTCAATCTTTTCAAATCCAAGCCGGTCATTCGCGAGCAAAACGCTGATCTCCCGCTTGATAGGTCCGCGCTCTGTCCGGAAGTTGTCCTGCCGTCCGGCAAGGGACTCTACCGCATTCAGAAATACCGGAAAGTGAACGTCTGCTTCGAACTCAAGATCGCAGCGGTTGGGGAACTGATAGGACACTCTTCTCATGTATCAGATATTGGCATCTGCTACGGATAAGTATATTCTGCTGTGAAACCGGCGAAGCACCGGGAAAAGAAAAAAAATATTATGGTTATTCAAGCAGGACTGCGTTGATAACGCCGTCCTGACCTGGGCGGCTGACGATGCGGGCTTTACCGAGATCGGTGATGATGATTGCGCCCTTGGTCATCAGACTTCTACGAACATAGTTCGGGTTTGCTGCATTCTCTGCCACAGAAGTGATCTTTGCCTTCTGGACTTTTCCGGTCTTCTTGTCGCTGACGTTGGCGAACTCACAGCGGAGTGCGCGAACTTTCGTGTTGCCGCCAGTAACTCTGATGGTCTTTACGCGGGTTACCCCAACGATGGTGTCTGCCGGGGATCTGCCGATCTCGAACCGTTTCTTGCCACGGTTTGCGTGGTAGCGGCCGCCGGTAGACTTTCTAACGGATCTTCCTTGCCAAAGCATGAATTAATTATCTCCTATAATGTGTTTCTCTGAACGAATGTCTGGAAGTGTCCAGACATCTCAGTCTTTTACAGAGTCCTATATGTGTTGGTTCTCCGAATATTTAAAATCCTTTAGGCAAGGATCGCGTCGACGACTTCTTTGACACCTTCACCTTTTCTGAGATTGGTTTTGATGATGATCATCTCAGGGTTGTAGCGTTTGATGTCGTTTATCATGCGTTCGACATTACAGCCGACCGCTTCTGCGAGATCGACTTTGTTGATGACCGCAATCTGGCAGTCGCGGAACATCATAGGATGTTTGTTGACTACGTCGTCACCTTCGGTGGTGGAGATAACGACGATGCGTTTCTCTGCGCCAAGCTTGAAGTCGGTCGGGCAGACCATGTTGCCGACGTTTTCGATTAAGACGACATCGATTCCATGCAGGTCAAGGTGGTCAAGTGCGTGGTGAACGAGATGCGCGTCAAGGTGGCATTCTTTTCCGGTGTTTGCATTGAATGCCGGAATGCCGGTCTTGACGATTCTCTGGAAGTCGTCGTCTCCGTAAACATCGCCTGCAATTGCTGCGGCATTGAGGTTGCGGCGTTTGAGTTCAGGAACTACCTGTTCGACAAGAGAGGTTTTGCCAGAGCCAATAGCTCCAAGAAGATCAAATGCGCGAACGCCGTGCGCCTTGAAATGTTCTGCGTTATGTTCCGCAAGACGGTTGTTTGCGCCGTAAATCTCGGCTTCCATGTGAACATCCACGTGATGCATAATCGTAGTATTGGTGTGCGTCTGGTTTATAGATGCACTATTTTTATTCTGCGTATGAGTGCGTCATACCGAAAACAAGAAAAATATGTTTTTGGTCGAGTTGTGCTGACACAAAGTAATCTTATGAAAACAATGTGTAAAGTTATATTAACATAAACGATCCATTATGTTATGTCAGAAAAATTCTGACACCCCAATAGACACACGATAAAGGAGAAACGTCATTATGAACACTCTGGCAAAAATTACTGCGGTTCTGTTTGCACTGACATTGCTGGTCATGCCGATAGCAGCAGTCGAAACAGAGGGGGAACACGGCATTTTCGTCGTGTCTACCGACGCAGACCACCCTATTGCATATTTGAAATACATTCCACTCGATGAGCATGAAAAAATCCCCGAACACATGGAACTTCGCCCCTACTTCCGGGACAGTGATCCTGAGTTCGTGGTCATTGATGCTGAAGATCGTCCAACCGATGAAAATATGATCATGACCGAAATGACTACGCTTCGGCCAAGCACTGTTTCAGACAACACTGCTGCATCGGTAACGTACGAGTATGCGGCAATTCCGTAAACGAAAATATCAATATCCAATTTTTTTCAGGGCCCCGCCAATTACCTTATAGATCTTCACGCCAAACAGTACTCCATCCATGGCGATTCGTTTTCTCTACCCCTGTTATTTCAACGCAGGACTGACCCGCGCTCAAGGCAGACGCGTGGCAAAGACTCTTGCCGTAGCCTCACCGAACCTTGCCCAGGTTGCGCGTGCGGTCAAACAATGCAGTGTAACTGTTCTTGACGAAGAACGCGATATCATGCATCCTGCCCACTGGTTCTCCCGGGAAGGCAGGCTGCGGGTTGAGTATGAGGGAAGCAAAGAGGAACTTCTCCAGAAAGTTGCACACAAACTGAGCGGGAACTAACACCATCATGTACGATTTCCACTGCCACACCACCATGAGCGACGGAGAGCTTCTGCCAACCGAACTTCTTCGGAGACTTTCTGTTCTCGGCTATACTGAAGTTGCCATCTCGGATCATGCGGACTTCTCCAATGTCAAAGCACTGCTTTCTGCGCAGGCAGCGGTAAAAAAATCCGCAGAACTTTATGGTCTCTGTCTTTACTCAGGCATTGAGATTACGCATGTGCCACCAGAACAGATCGATGAACTGGCAGGATATGCGAAAGTGCTTGGGGCAGAGATTGTGGTGGTACATGGCGAGACGGTTTCTGAACCGGTAGCTCCGGGAACTAATATGGCAGCACTCTCCAGCAGTTATGTGGACATCCTCGCACACCCTGGCCTCATCACCGAAGAAGAGGCCAGACTTGCCGCACGGAACAATATATTTCTGGAAATTACTGCGCGGGGCGGACACAACCGAACAAACGGTCATGTGGTGTCCGAAGCCCGTCGCGCGGGCGCATCTCTTGTCGTCGAGTCTGATGCCCATGGTCCGGACGATCTGTTGAGTGAATCGGTGAAGTATCTTGTTGCGCGGGGGGCCGGGATGAGTGAGGAAGAGGCCAGAGCGGTTCTTTCCCTTTCGGCAAATGAAGTCAGAAATATCTGACTCTATTTTACTATTCTGGAATAAGTTTATATGGGTCTCGCTCATCATAATATATTGCATATATATTCTGTGGTTTGAATCTGCGATATATGCGGTATGATATTCGAGGCTGATTTGTGAAGTTTGCAGGAAGTGTTACAGCAGTACTTGGTCGACGACTGTTAGTTGTCAGAAGTGATGCGGGCCAGCTTCCTCCTCTCTACACCGGGGTCGCCGATGCAAAAAATCGCCCTGTTGGTAGAATTGTAGATCTTTATGGAAGTGTTTCACGCCCATATCTTACCGTTCTGTGCAATGAAGGTGTTTGTACAGGTATTGGGGATGATCTTTACGTGATCCCCGAGTCAAAACCAGAAATGCCAGGGAAAAAACATCATCATGCGTCCGGACGCACGGGGGCGGACAATAACCGCCGCCCGAAGACCGGGGGTTCAATATGGAAAAAGAAATCGAGAAGCTGAAACAGTTAAAAGAAGAGCGCGAAAAGATGAAACAGCGGCAGAACACCGCTGTGGAAAAGGTAAAGGAGAAGCAGGGAGGCAATGACACTACCGCGACGGTCTGTCCAGAGTGCGGCAGCCGCCAGCTTGTCCATGACTATGAGCGTGCAGAACTGGTTTGTCAGCAGTGCGGTCTTGTGCTGGACGATGATTTCATCGACCGCGGACCGGAATGGCGTGCGTTTGATCATGATCAGAGAATGAAGAGGTCTCGTGTTGGAGCGCCCATGACCTTTACGATTCACGATAAGGGTCTTTCCACCATGATCGACTGGAGAAACCGCGACAGTTATGGTCGTGCAATCTCTTCGAAGAACCGTGCCCAGCTCTACCGGCTGAGAAAGTGGCAGCGCCGTATCAGAGTTTCAAATGCTACCGAGCGTAACCTTGCATTTGCCTTATCCGAACTGGATCGTATGGCATCTGCTCTTGGTCTTCCAAGAAACGTGCGTGAGACCGCAGCAGTTGTTTACCGTGACGCGGTTGACAAGAACCTGATTCGCGGAAGAAGTATCGAAGGAGTGGCAGCAGCCGCCCTTTACGCGGCATGCCGTCAGTGTAATGTTCCGCGAACGCTTGATGAGATTGCGGAAGTGTCGCGTGTTTCAAGAAAAGAGATCGGCAGAACCTACCGGTTCATTTCCCGTGAGCTTGGCTTGAAACTTCTGCCGACTTCTCCGGGCGACTATGTGCCGAGATTCTGTTCAGGTCTGAACCTGAAGGGTGAGGTCCAGTCGCGTGCGATGGAGATCTTGAAGCAGGCAGGCGAACGCGAGCTTACGAGCGGGCGCGGTCCAACGGGTGTAGCTGCCGCTGCCATCTATATCTCCTCAATTCTTTCCGGAGAACGCAGAACTCAGCGTGAAGTCGCTGATGTTGCGGGTGTGACCGAGGTCACGATTCGGAACAGATATAAGGAATTGGCAGAACAATTAGATATTGAGATTATTCTCTGATCGGGATTAACTTCCCAACAATACTTTTTATCGGGCTCGTATATCAGGGGTAGATAGCTACGTTCGCAACGTAGATGCCGCGGGTTCAAATCCCGCCGGGTCCATTTTTGTTTATTTCATTTTCTGTGATGTGGTTTTGCTTGGAGTAACCACGGATCACACAGAAATTTACGGAGCTTTACGGAAAAAATGCACGGAGAATGCCTGCGGCGCCGGATTCGCATGCCTTCGGCCTGCTCACCGCTTTGCGGGAATGCACGGAAGACCTAAGGAGGTTGGAAACTTTCTGATTCTACAAAAAATTTAGTTCGTTTTTTTGGAGGAGATGTTGGGCGAAGATGATTTTTGTGTGATCAAAGACTCAGACTTCCTTATTTTTCCGTGCATTCCCGCAAAGCGGTGAGCAGGCCGAAGGCATGCGAATCCGGCGCCGCAGGCATTCTCCGTGCATTTTTTCCGTGAAACTCTGTGTGCTCCGTGCATTCCGTGGTTACTCCAAACGAGACCAAAGACACAAAAAAAGAAAAATGAAATTGGTTGAAAAATATTTCTACTCTTCTTCCGCTGCATTGATCTCTGCGATATGTCTACGGACAGCAATAGTATCTGCTGAAAGAGGAAGATCCTCCCACTTAACCAGGTCACCATCGACATCACAGAGAGCAACCGGTGGGTCGGACTTCTGAGTCAGGAATGCCGTCACCAGCATTGCAATACCACTCATTGCCCAGGGCACGAAGGTCTGAATACCGATCCAGAGATTGTCCTGCGGCTCGATTGCAATCTGGCCGAAGTAAATCGACTGGGCAATAATACAGCCGATCACACCAATAAATCCGACAACAATCGACGCGATCGCAGACGATGCATTACATCTCTTCCAGAAGAGAGCGCCTATCAGTGCCCAGAACATGCAGTTGAAGAGAATCGTAAACGAGAAGATCATCATCCAGTACAAACTATCGATTACGAAACTGAAGAACACACAGAATATGCCTATCACCAGCACCAGCAAACGGGTAAGTCGAAGAACCTGCAACGAGGTCGTTGCATATTTGGAGAGCGAACCATGCAGCATCAGTGTAGAGATTGCCGCTGACGCTGCAAAGATCGTGGAACTTGAGGTTGACATAATCGCCGCAAGAAGCGAGCCGATAAACACTGCCATCAGAAGAACACCGATCATGCCCATCACGCTTGGATCAAACAGCTTCTCCGCAAGAACCAAGAGAACATAGTTTCCATCCTCTGCAAGAACGTCTGCCATGGGAGCACCCGAAGCAGTTGTCGCTCCCTGCGAGACCATCACGATTGCAATCAAGGCGATCAGCATCGAAAAAAATCCTGCAATTGCATACATTCCTGAGCCGATAAGAAGACCCTGCTGTGCGGATTTAGTGTCGCGAGCACAGAGAACGCGCTGCGTCAGCTCAACCGAGGCAAGATATCCAAATCCCATTCCCGAAAGGCCTGCAATCCAGGTGAAGATACCGAGAGGATCAACCGTGAATCCGGTACTCACTGCGCCTGCCCCGTCATTGGGGAACAAATTCCAGAAATTGTACGGCGTTGCAGCATTCAAGGCCTCAAGTCCTCCGACAAAGATGATTCCGGTCGGAATCAGGATGATCAGTCCAAGCATAATCATCACTGCCTGAATGTTGTCGGTGTAGACGACCGCAAGCATTCCGCCAAGATAGGTGTACAATACCACAATGAGTCCTGAGATGATCGCACAGATGAGAGGATCAAAGTCCAGAAACAGTTTGAAGATGGTGGTCAGGGCGACGATGTTTGCCGCGGTCCAGGTTATCATGGAAGGGATGCACATCAGCGTGGCAACAGTTGCGCCTCGCTTGCCAAACCGCAGACGATACATCTCGCTTAAGGATGCGATCTTGAGTTTTCGAAGAATCGCACAGAAGAAGACCGCCATCAAGACAAGCGTCAGACAGGTTGCCCAGGGGTCTGCGATGGTGGATACTACGTATCCTGTATATGCGGTTCCCGCAGCTCCAAGAAGTACGCCGCCGCACCAGTTGGTAGAAAAAACTGTTCCGCCGACCATTAAGGGGCCGACACCTTTGCTTGCGACCAGATAATCTGCTGCACTTTTATCTGCGCCTTTCCGCTGTACAAAGTATCCGATGGCAATCATCGATGCCATGTAAATGACGACAATTATCAGTACGAGATTGTCGATAAAGAACTGACTTACCTGCTCTAAACCCATAGACCACACTCCAGATTTGATGGGAAAATATATTGGATAAACGCCTGCTGCCACCCCCGTGACATCACACGTGTTATACTAACTTTGTTGCCCTCGTAATTTCTTAAAGGTGTCTCCTGCATTGTGTCTGATACTCTGTGGTCTGTGAAACATCCGGCCCGGAATTTTTTCTGGAAAAAATGTATTTGTTTCGTCACAAAATTTTTTTGAAAATTATTTTTTGAAAAAAATATTTTTTTTATCGGCAGATATCTTCTGCCGCGCAGATATCTCCGGGTCTCAGACGATGGTGATCTCTATAGTGTCATAGATCTCCTGATACTCAATGCCGTCTGCGGTAACTTTGGTTATCAGCATATCACGAATCATGGTCTGTTCGTTAGCAAGATTATTCTGATCGTACTGGCCGTCACCGACATCGATTGCATCACCAATCGTCCGTGTGTAGGTAAGCCGATCGCCTGCTTTTACCATTCGTGTGTCAATGCCCTTTTCCTCGCATTCTTCATTTGTCCAGAAGCCAGTCTTCTCGGTTCCTTCGGCATAAATCGGAATACGAATGGTGTCGCCCTTTTCAAGTCCCATGACGTTTCCGGCAATGACATTATACTCTCCCATCAGGAACCAGTACGGACTCTTGTGGGTCTTGGTCGGGATAGTAAGGTCGTCATTTTCCGTGGTTGCCCCAGCGGTAATTACTGGGTCTTCGGTCAAAATAATCGGGACCGGCATTTTTCCTGCATCAAGAATTTCCTTGTACTTTGTTTCATTTGAGGTGACCATGACGGTGTCACCGATGTACATAGTGAACTCGACGGTGACGTTGTCGCCTGCCTGTATCGGCTCTGACGGGGTCGTCCCGATACAACCGGCAGCAAACACAAGACCGCCGAGAAGAAGAACAGCAAGAATTGCTGCGATATGTTTCATGCGTAATGTATAGGTTACTATACATTAACAAGCTTATGGAAAGGCTGACTGAAAACACTGCGGATACCCTCTAATTAATCATCTTTCCAGACAAATGATACACCACATTCTATAAACGAATACAGTTTCAGGATTTGCATATACAATGGCAGAGGAAATACCCCAGGCACAAATTGAGAAGGACGAAGCGCGAAAGCGGTATGAATTCAAAAAATCGCTGGAAAAGCTGGAAGAAAAAGAGGGCTCAGGAACCGAACTGATCTCCTTATACATCCCGCCGGACAAGCAGATTTACGACGTCACCGCCCAGCTCCGCGACGAGTACGGCCAGTGCGCCAACATCAAAAGCAAACAAACAAGGTCAAACGTGCAGAGTGCAATCTCCTCGATTCTCGCACGGCTGAAATATTTCAAAAACCCGCCGCCGAACGGCATGGCAGTCTTCTGCGGAGCCATCAACATCGGTGGAGACAAAACCGATCTCGAATCGATCATTGTTGAACCGCCGGAGGTAATCCGCACCTACAGCTACCGATGCAGTTCAAGCTTCGAGCTTGAACCTCTCAAAGCGATGCTGGACGACAAGTTCGTCTATGGACTTCTTGTCATCGACCGCCGTGAAGCCTACTGGGGATTTTTACGCGGTACCCACATCGAACCAATCAATGGAACCACCTCGACCGTTCCCGGCAAACAGCGTAAAGGTGGTCAGTCAAGTATTCGTTTCGAACGCCTGCGTCTGATCGCCATCCATGACTTCTATAAAAAAGTCGGCGAACGTGCATCCGAAGCATTCCTGGCTGAACCGAACTTCTTCGAAAAGTTCAAAGGCCTCCTCATTGGCGGCCCGATGCCGACCAAAGAAGAGTTCGCCGAAGGCGACTTCCTGCATCACGAGGTAAAGAAGCGCCTTATTGGTCTCTTTGACGCATCCTACACCAACGAGTTCGGTCTGCGTGAACTCGTCGACAATGCCCAAGACGCCCTTCGCGGTGTCGGCATCATGGACGAGAAGAAGGAGATGACGCGGTTCTTCAAAGAGCTCATCAAAGAAAACGGATGCGCAGCATATGGTGAGGACAGCGTCCGGGCAAACCTTGACGCAGGAGCAGTTGACACTCTGCTGCTTTCCGAGAAACTCAGAAAAGCACGGCTGACCATTCAGTGCGGCAACTGCGGCTATCAGGAGATCAAGACAATGCAGGTTGAAGCCGGCAAAAAGTTCAAGGACCTTCCGCTCGGCCACTGCCCGAAGTGTCAGTCGCCGCTTATCCTTGCTGACGAGAGTGATATTATTGATGAGTTGACGAACCTCGCGGATACGTCCAACACCCGCGTTGAGATCATCTCTGATGATTTCGAGGAAGGTTCCATGCTGTTCAATGCATTCGGCGGAATTGCCGCAGTGCTGCGGTACCCAACAGGGATGTAAGTTTATGTATCGGGAATATATTCAAAAAGTTGAGGCTCTTCTCCGGGAAATTACCGGAGAAGAGGATGTGCTGCTTACTGACGGCGGCGACCATGCCGATATTGCATCGACCGTTGCGTTTGCTCTGGCAAAAAAAGAACGAAAAAATCCTGCGGCAATTGCTTCAGAGATTGTCGCAAAAGTTTCCGCCCGGCCTGACGCTGCGGGAATTGCGGTTTCTGCAAAAGGTCCGTACATTAACTTCGTGTTCGGCGGAGAGTATGTGGCAGACTCTGTTCGTGCTGCTCGCGGAGCGGACTACGGCCAGCTTCCGGCACGGACCGAGCGGGTAATTCTTGAACACACGAGCGCGAACCCGAACGGTCCTCTGCATGTGGGCCACATCAGAAACACTGTTATCGGGGACACGCTGGTGCGTGCGTTCCGAAAGGCAGGGTATTCGGTTGAGGCCCAGTATTATCTCAATGATATGGGCCGCCAGATTGCAATCGTTGCATGGGGCGTGAAAAATCTCCATTACGATAGATTGCCGAACGAGAAGGGCGATGAGTTTATTGTGCGCCATTATGTGGAGGCCAATAAAATCGCGAAGGAAAAACCTGAGATCGAGCCTGAGTTTGATGTGATGATGGAAAAGATCGAGGCAGGCGACCCTGAGACCGTGAAGCTGTTCCATGACTCGGTTGACATCTGTGCTGAAGGCATCAAAGAGACTCTTGCAGCGATGAATGTTCATCACGACAGATTTGTCCGCGAGACGACCTTCCTCTGGAACGGCGAGATGCAGAAGGTTATGGCCAGAATCGAAAAACTGCCCGAGGCCAATCACGAAGATCAGATGATGTATCTGGATCTTTCGGACAAAGGGTTCGGCAACAAGTACGTGCTCCGCCGCAGCAACGGAACTTCGGTGTATGCGGCCCGCGACCTTGCGTTCCATCTCTGGAAGAATGGTCAGTGCGACCGCAGCATCGATGTGCTTGGTGCTGACCACAAACTGATCGGCGCACAACTTCAGGCAACGCTTTCACTGATCGGTGAGCGACCGCCGGAGATTGTGCACTTTGAGTTTGTGTCGTTGCCGGAAGGCTCAATGACGACCCGCGGCGGCGTGTTCATTACGGCTGACGAGCTGATCGCAGAGACGAAGAAGCGTGCTCTTGAAGAGGTGACGGTCCGTCGCCCTGAACTTTCTGAATCAGAACGTCAGCAAATCGCATCCGCAGTCGCGATTGGTGCGGTGCGGTATGATATTGTGAAGGTGTCTGCTGAGAAGTCGACGGTGTTTGACTGGAAGGAGGCACTGGACTTTGAGCGGCAGAGTGCGCCTTACGTTCAGTACGCCCACGCCCGTGCCTGTTCGATTCTGGAGAAGGCAAAAGCCGAAGGAGGGTTTGCAGAGAATTATTCGTATGCAGATCCGTACGAGATTGCACTTGCCAAACACATCGCACATTTCCCCTATGTGATTGAGAAAGTGGTGATGGAGCTTCGTCCGCATCTTCTTGCAACCTATGTCCGCGATCTTGCGGATCTCTTCAACTCGTTCTATCGGTTCGCTCCTGTGCTGAAGGCTGAGGGTTCTGTCCGCGATGCACGGCTGACGCTTGTTGATGCAAGCCGGAACACGCTTGCATCAGCGCTTGATGTTCTTGGCATTGAAGCACTGAAGTCGATGTGATTTCTGAATCAGTGGGGTGGAAATTTTTTTTCTCGCCATTGATCGGATTATTTTTTTGTGGAAAAATATTTTCGCGGATTTTTTTCGCAGAAATTTTTTTGAATAGAACTTACGCGGTGTGGTTCTGTGACATGGAGTTTTGTTTGAAATAACCACGGAATGCACGGAAATATCACGGAGCTTCACTGAATGCACGGAGAACGCCTGCGGCGCCGGAATGCACGGAAAGATTTCCAAGACAATTTATTCTCTTTTACTCTCTCAAAATATGAAAAATATATTCCGTGCATTCCGGCGCCGCAGGCGTTCTCCGTGCATTTCATTTTTTTTCCGTGAAGCTCTGTGTGCTCAGTGCATTCCGTGGTTACTCCAAGCGAGACTATCTACAGAAAAATCCCAAACAATGAAACTCATCACCGCGTAACTCCTATTTGAAAATATTTTTGTGAAATTTTTTTGCAGAAATTTTTTTGATTTTGATCTTTGACATGTCGCTTTGTTTGGAGTAACCACATACAAAAAATTCCAAAAAACAAAAAATAATTTCCCAACCCGCACCCCCCAATCTGCAGTGAGCGTTCATTTCATAAGGTACCATAACAACATATCTGTTTGGAGGTACAAAGGAGCCGCAGCGCTTCTCAATCATACTATAATGACACAACAACTCATACTCAAACCGGAAAACTGCGTAGGATGCAGAACCTGTGAGCTCATGTGCTCCTTTGGCCACAACGGAGTTTTCAATCCGCGTCTCTCCTCAGTGAGCGTCATCGATTATCCTGAGTCAGCAGTCACCATACCACTCATGTGCCTGCAGTGTGAGGACGCCGTCTGCCAGAACGTCTGCCCGGTCGGGGCAATCTACCGCGACAAAAACGACGCGGTCGTCATCGATCCGGCAAAATGTATCGTCTGCAAACTCTGCGTCAACGCGTGCCCGCTCGGAAACATGAAGTTCTCGCCGATCACGCGTTCGGTCTTCAAGTGCGATCTCTGCGGCGGCACGCCTCAGTGCGCAAGATACTGCCATGCAGGGGCAATTGTATATGTCGATCCGCACGAAGACTCGGACCGCAAGAAACGCATCGCTGATCAGTTCAAAGAAGCATTCTCGGAGGTGAAGTCATGAACGGCTATATCGGAACCATACTCAGAGTAAATCTTGCCACGGGAGTGATAACCAAAGAGCCGCTCAACCAACAGCACGCAACAGACTATGTTGGTGCCCGCGGCCTTGGCACCAAATACTTCTGCGACGAAGTTGACCCAAGAGTCGACCCGCTCGGCCCTGACAACAAACTCATCTTCATGACCGGTCCCTTAACGGGGACAGCTGCTGCATCCTGCGGCAGATACGAAGTCGTCGCAAAGTCTCCCTTGACCGGAACAATAGGTGCCGCAAACTCAGGCGGACAGTTCGGACCAGAGCTGAAGTTTGCCGGATATGATGGAATCATCTTTGAAGGCGTCAGTGAAAAACCGGTCTATCTCTACATCAATGATGCAGATGTTGAACTTCGTGACGCTGCCGAACTCTGGGGAAAGTCAGTCCATGCAACAACCGACGAGCTGAATGCAGCTCTTGGGCAATCATTCAGGATCTCCTGCATCGGCCCTCCCGGAGAGAACGGCTGTCTGTATGCCTGCGTCATGAATGAAAAACACCGGGCAGCAGGACGAGGCGGCCTTGGCACCGTCATGGGCAGAAAAAATCTCAAGGCGGTCGCAGTGAAAGGAACCGGTTCGGTTCGTGTTGCCCGTCTGGCAGAGTTCTACGAAGCGTTCAGCGACGCCCGTGCAAAAATTGCCGTACATCCTGTTGCAGGAGAGGGACTTGGTCTGCTCGGGACCGAAGTCCTCGTCAACATCATCAATGAAAGCGGCGCTCTTCCGCTTCACAACTGGCGTGACGGCTCGGTCTTTGACAAAGCCGATGACACCTCAGGCGAACGGCTTGCCGATAAGTTCCTGCTCAAAAACAAAGGATGTTTCGGCTGCTCAATCGCCTGCGGCCGCATCACCCGCGTTGCAACCGGACCCTATCAATCCTTTGGCGAAGGACCCGAGTACGAAGCAGGCTGGTCGTTTGGTGCCGACAGCGGTGTGAGCGATCTCGCCGCAATCGTTCGGGCAAACCATCTCTGCAACGAGTACGGCATGGACCCGATCACGCTCGGGTCAACCATTGCCTGTGCGATGGAGCTGTTCGAGATGGGTGCACTCCCTGAGGAAGATATCGGTATGCCGCTTCGGTTCGGCGATGCCGCGGCCGTGGTGAAACTCACCGAGCTGGTCGGCAGAAACGAAGGTTTCGGGAAAACTCTCTCGCTTGGATCCTATCGGCTCGCAGAACAGTACGGTCATCCCGAACTCTCCATGAGCGTGAAAAAACAGGAGATGCCTGCCTACGACGGTCGTGCCATTCAGGGAATGGCGCTTGAGTACGCGACATCCAACCGCGGCGGCTGTCACGTCCGCGGCTATCTCACGTCCCCTGAGATTCTCGGCATTCCAGTCAAGACCGATCCGCTCGTCACCGAAGGAAAAGCGTCTCTGCTGAAAACATTCCAGGACCTGACCGCTCTCGTCGACAGCCTCGGCATGTGTCTGTTCACCACATTCGCCCTCGGCCTTCCGGAGATTGCAGCCCAGTACCGCGAATGCATCGGCAGCGATGAGTCGGATGCTGACATTCTCCTGAAAGGAGAACGGTGCTGGAATCTTGAAAAACTTTTCAACATCACCGCAGGTGTTGAGAAGGATACCCTGCCGCCGCGGCTTCTGCGGGAGCAACTCCCGTCCGGCCCTGCCAAAGGAAAAGTTGCCGAGCTTGACGTGATGCTCAAGGAGTATTATGAACTCCGCGGCTGGGACAGCGAAGGAGTTCCGTCAAAAGACAAAAAGGACGAACTCAGCATCTGATGGTTTCATGAAAATCAAATTTTTTGCAACCTATCGGGCGATCACCCGCTGCAGCGAAACAAATCTCCCAGCAGAAGAGGACATCCTCTCTCTTCTGCACGAGGTCTCCAGAATTTATCCAGGCCTTCGGAATAAAATCCTCAACAGTGAAGGAACCGACATTGGCCTTGAAGCGATCATTCTGGTAAACGGCAGAAACATCGTTCACTTGAATGGTGTTGACACCAAAATCACCGACGACGATACCGTCGCACTATTTCCGCTTGTAGCCGGAGGATGAGCGAATATATTCATGAACCTCAACGAATCAGACACCGAAATCAACGAAGTTATCAAAGCTTATCCGCCGGAACGTCAGAACTCTCTTCCTATCATGCAGGATCTGCAGAAGAAATTCGGCTACATTCCACGCAATGCGTTCAAAAAAATCGGCCTCTACCTTTCCTGTTCCGAGGCCCACCTCTACTCGATGGCAACGTTTTACAAAGCGCTCTCGCTTGTTCCTCAAGGCAAACATGTCATCAGACTCTGCGACGGAACAACCTGCCACATCAAAGGATCCGTCCAGCTGCGGGACGAGATCACGAGACTTCTCGGAATCCGTGACGGCGAGACCACCAGCGACCGGCTGTTTTCTCTTCAGCTGGTCAACTGTATCGGAACCTGTGCGATAGCTCCGGCAATCCTGATCGACGAGACCTATTACGGAAAACTTACGCCTGCTGATCTTCCGGCTATTCTGAATAAATATCGGAAGATGGAGGAGGAGCGGGAGAAGGAGATAGAGAAGGAGAGCGGGATGGAGAACGGGGAGAAGAACGAGAAGGAGGAAGCATCATGACGCGGACAATTCTTGTCTGCTGCGGCACGGGTTGTCGGGCAAACGGCAGCATGGATGTATCACTCGCTCTTACTGCGGCAGTTGCCGCAGCTGCGGCTGACGCCAACGTCTGCTGCGTGACCGAGACTGGATGCAGCGGCCTCTGCGAACTTGGGCCCCTCGTTCGCATCATGCCTGATGATATCATGTACTACCGCGTCCGACCTTTCGACGCTCATGAGATCATTCAAAAAACCGTTCTTGCGGGTGAGCCGATCGAGCGTCTGCTGTTTAAAGACAGCTCCGGCAATCATGTTCTGCATCAGGCAGACAATCCGTTCTACGGCCATCAGAAAAAAATCGCTCTTCGCAATGTCGGCATCATTGACTCCCGCAGTATCGATGAGTACATCGCACACGGCGGCTACTCAGCGCTTGCCCGCGCTCTTGAGATGACGTCTGATGAAATCATCCGCGAAGTAGAAGAGTCAGGTATCCGCGGACGCGGAGGCGCAGGGTTTCCGACCGGCAGAAAATGGCGGAGTGCGGCAGTCCTTGAGTCGTCGCCGAAGTATGTGATCTGTAACGGCGATGAAGGCGATCCCGGCGCCTTCATGGACGGCTCGATCATGGACGGCGATCCGCACAGCGTTCTTGAAGGAATGATGATCGGCGCTCTTGCTATTGGTGCTGAAGAGGGATTCCTCTACATCCGCGACGAGTACATTCAGGCAGTGAAGAGCATGAAAAAAGCCATCCGTGCCGCAGAAAAACGCGGACTTCTTGGCGAGAGCATTCTTGGAACCAACAGAAAACTCTACTTCTCCGTCGTCCGGGGCGGAGGAGCATTTGTCTGCGGCGAGTCAACCGCTTTGATGTCATCTATTGAAGGAAACGTTGGTGAGCCGCGGGCAAAGTACATCCACAGTGTTGAGAAGGGTCTGTGGGGATGCCCGACCGTCATCAACAATGTGGAGACCTGGACCAACATTCCGTTCATCATTAATGCTGGCGGCAAAAAGTTTGCCGAGATCGGCACCGAGGGAAGTACCGGAACCAAAGTGTTCGCCCTCGTTGGCAAGGTGAAGTACACCGGTCTCGTGGAAGTTCCGATGGGAATCACGCTGCGGAAACTGATATTTGAGATCGGCGGAGGTATCCCCAACAACCGCAAGTTCAAGGCAGTGCAGACCGGCGGTCCTTCCGGAGGCTGCATTCCTGCAAGCCTGCTGGACATTCCGGTGGACTTTGACACCTTGAAAGAGTACGGGACTATGATGGGGTCCGGCGGCATGATTGTGATGGATGATCACAGCTGCATGGTTGAGTTCGCCCGCTATTATGTGAATTTCCTCTGCGGCGAAAGCTGCGGCAAGTGTACACCGTGCCGTGAGGGACTGCGGCATATGCAGAGCATCCTGACCAACATCTGTAGCGGCTACGGCCGTGAAGGGGACATCGAACTGCTGGAGATGATCGGCTCAACGATGATCGACTGTTCGCTTTGTGCTCTCGGCTCGTCCGCACCAAATCCTGTGCTGACCACGATCCGTTACTTCCGCGACGAGTATGAGGCGCACATTCGTGAGCACCGCTGTCCTGCCGGAGTCTGTAAGGCACTGACCGCATTTTCGGTGAACCATGCAACCTGCAAAGGATGCATGGCATGCAATGCGGTCTGTCCGACCCGGGCAATTGTTCGTCTGAATGGCGGGTTCCCGATAATTACGAAGTCCTGCGACGGCTGCGGGAGCTGTCGTGACGTTTGCAGATTCAATGCGATTGAGGCAGTGAAAGGAGGCAGAGTATGATTCAGATCACCATCGACGGAATTCCCTGTACCTGTAAGAAAGGCGAGAAGCTTCTTGCGGTTGCCAGACGCAACAATATTTTCATTCCAACGCTCTGTCATCATGACGGATTGCCCGGCATGGGCAGCTGCCGCTTGTGTGTGGTCGAGGTTACCGAGAGCGGTAGGACCAAAGTTGTAGTCTCCTGTCTCTATCCGGTCAGAGGAGAAATTGAAGTCGTCACAAACAGCGAACGCATTCTTGCCCACAGGAAAATGATCCTTGCTCTGCTTCGCAAACGTGCTCCAAAGAGCGATGTGATCGCCCATATGTGCGAGGCGTTTGGTGCTCCCGACCTTCCGGTCGCATCATTCGACGGCGGCAAATGCATTCTTTGCGGCTTGTGTGTTCGGGCCTGCGATCTTATCGGTGCGGGTTCGGTTGCCACCAGAACGCTTCTGAAGAAACTCGCCGGACAGGGATGTGCCTATCCGGTTGCGGGAGCCGGAGTCATCGCCATGGTAAACCGCGGAACAACCAAGTCGGTCTCAACGCCATATGATGAACCGTCAGAGATCTGCATCGGCTGCGGCGGCTGTGCAAATGTCTGCCCGACCGGGGAGATCACGGTTACCGAGACCGATGACGGCAGAACAATCTGGGGAAAAGAGTTCAAATTCGCGTTCTGCAAAGAGTGCGGAGAACTTCTTGGCACTGACAAGGAAGTGCGTTACGCGGCCCAGCGCGGGGGACGCGACCCGGACTTCTTGTGTCCTGCGTGCCGGCAGAAACGGAGTGCTGACGCGATGGCGGATGCATTCGGGCGTCGGTGAAATAGGTACCATTTTTTTGGCATATCATTCGCCTGTTGAGTCGCTCAGAATTAAAAACACAATATCGTGTCTCGTGACGCACTATTATAATAGAATAATAGAGGCGAAGAAAAAAGTGGGGGGTCAGGCGATTTCTGTGAGGACGCCGGATTTCAGGTCATAGTACAGACCGTGAACCGCGACGGTTCCTTTCCTCTCAGCTTCGGAAACCAGCGGATATGTTTTCAGATGCTCAATTTGCAGACGCACGTTCTCGATCTCGATCTCACGTTTGCGTGCTGCCATCTCTTCAGGTGTCGTCGGTTGTTCCGGAAGTCTGGCATCAACCCTTATTTGTGCCTCTTTCGCACTGTTAATCCACATCGGAATATAGGAATCATCCTTCATGTCAGCGTCGAGAGCCTTCAGCGCTCCGCAGTCGGAGTGACCGCAGATTACAATCTTCTTCACCTTCAGATGCTTCACCGCGTACTCAAGAACCGTTGCAAAGTTCCAGTCATGGGTTGGCACAATGTTTCCGATATTTCGGTGGGTGAACAGCTCGCCTGCACGGCTGTGCGTAATTCGTTCCGGATTCACGCGTGAATCAGAACAACCGATCCATAAAACAGTAGGATGCTGGGACTCGACCAGAGTCATGTAGCGATCTTTTTTGCGTTCAAAATCAGTTTCCAGAAAAATCTTGTTTCCTTCTATAAACTCTTTTGTCATGTAAAATCATCTCCATTAAAAAAATTTCAGGGGTGTGTTTATCCGAGAACACCCCTGTGAGGTTTACCCTAAAGGACTGGTTACTCTTTGAAAACGTTTTCAAAGATCATGTCCGAGCCGGTTGAGTGCAGACGCTCGCGTTCCTCCATCTCCTCCGCAAAGGAGAGGACCGGCATCGTCATATCGTAACCCGGCTTGTGGCCGAACATCTTTTCCAGCTCAACCTGCTGTGCATGCATGAAGAGCGAGTTTGGAATGTTCATCGGACAAAGTTCGCTGCACTGACCGCAGTTCACACAGGAATCTGCAATGTGGGCGAAACGGATCATCTGGAACATAAAGTCCGGAGGAATTACACCCGGGCGAACCAGATGCGGCTTCTTGGTTGAACACTCGACACAGTAACAGATCGGGCAGTTCTCGATACAGCCGTAGCATTTGATACAGCGGCTGGACTCTGCCATGATGTAGTTTAAGCGGGTAGAACCTTCACCAATGGCAGTAAACTGCTTCTCCTGGTTTTTCTTACCCATCTTCACCATGACATTCTCTATCTTTCCGCGAACCTCAAGGCCTTTTGCCTCGGGTGCAGACGTCTGAAGAACGCCGCTCTTCACTGCTGCGTCAAAGACTGCTGCACCTTTCTCGGAACAGATCTCAACAAAGGTAGTCTTACCGGCCTTCTCGCCGATGACTCCCCAGTTACCGCAGGCAATGTCTGCCTGACGCGGGATCTTTGTTTCGCAGCGCTGACAGTTTGCTCTTCTGCCAAGACCATGCTCTTCAAGCTCATCGATTGAGATGCCCTTGTGTTCGCCGTCCTTGGTAATTACGATGAACTGTCCCTTGTCGATCTCTTCCTTTACGATGTCGTTCGGGTTCAGACCGTACTTCTCAGCGATCATGTTCCGCGCCATCATTGGCGTGACGGATCCTCCGCAGTTCAGACCGATCATGAAGATGTTGTCCATGTTGATCTGCTGGCGTTTTGCCAGTTCGTACATTGCCTTTGCATCGCAGCCCTTGCAGGTCACAGCGATCTTCATGTCGCGTGCGCCGTCAAGGTACTTCTTGATGATTTTCGGCAGGAGGACTGTTCCGCAGTGGAGGGATCCGGCAGTCTTGGACAGCTCTTCAGAGCTGTGCACGAGAACCGGAACTGCCTCGTAGACATCGCGGCCTTTCTTCACGGTCAGGACTGCGTCAACAACTTTGTTGTCCAGCATATACTTCAGAATTGCAGTAACAGCACCGCCGCACTCACCCTTAATCGGGCATGCGCTCTGGTCTGCCCATGCATAGTACATATCGCCTTTTGCTGACATCGCTTAAGCCTCCTTGGAAATCTTTTCAACTTTCATTGCACATGCCTTGAACTCCGGAATCTTACAGACCGGGTCTAAGGCGTTGTGGGTCAGCAGGTTTGCCGGACACTCGATGAAGTGGAACGGCATGAAGGTGGTTCCTTTCTTGATGGTCGAGGTAACCCGTGCGGTGACGGTAAGTGAGTCACGGCGGGTGATTGCACGAACCATTTCTCCGTCACGGATACCGATCTCTTTTGCATCTTCTGCATTGATCTCGATCCAGCCGGTCGGAACTTCACTGTCAAGCGTTGCACTTCTGCGGGTCATGGTACCGGTATGCCAGTGGAACAGACAGCGTCCGGTCGTGAACTGGAGCGGGTACTCTGCGTCTGGTACTTCTGCTGGCGGCTGCCAGTCTGCCGGAAGGAACACGCCCAGTCCGTCAGGGGTAAGGAACTTTTCTTTGTGGAGAATCGGGGTTCCTGGGTCCTCAGGGGTCTTGCATGGCCAGTGGAGGGCGTCTGCGTGGGAAAGCCGTTCATAGCTCATACCATGGTACTGCGGCGTAAGTTCAGCAACTTCGTCGAAGATTTCGGAGATATCATTCCATGCGAACTGGTCTGCGTAGCCCATCTTGGCTGCAACCATGGAGATGATCTTCCAGTCTTCCATCGTCTCTCCGGGTCCGTCAGCTGCCTTATGCCAGCGCTGGACACGGCGTTCGGTGTTGGTCTGGGTTCCGTCACGCTCTGCGAAACAGACTGCCGGTAAGATAACGTCAGCATACTCGCAGGTCTCGGTGTAGAAGATGTCCTGCACAACAACGAACTCAAGGTTCTCGAATGCTTCTTTGACGTGGTTGATGTCCGGGTCAGAGAGAAGCGGGTTCTCGCCCATGATGTACATTGCCTTCAGTTCTCCGGGATTGTCGGTTAAGACGTTCATCATGATGGTGACTTCGTAACCGTTTTCTGCCGGGGCAATTCCGTCCGGGAACTTCCATGCATCTTCGAACTTTTTGTGGCTTGCCGGGTCGGTGACTTTCTGGTATCCGGTGAAGCTCACCGGCAGTGCACCCATATCGCAGGCTCCCTGAACATTGTTCTGGCCACGAAGCGGGTTGACACCTGCTCCGCGTTTGCCGAGGTTGCCGGTAAGCAGCTGGATGTTTGCACAGGCATGAACGTTGTCAACACCAACCGTGTGCTGAGTGATACCCATCGAGTAGATGAGTGCGGTTGCACCGGAGTTTGCGATCCAGTCAGCTGCGGTCTCAATGTCTTTGGGGTCAAGACCGGTGACTTTGGCGACGTTCTCGACAGAGTACTCGTCCTTCATGACGATGTTCTTGAGGTCTTCGTAGCCTTTGGTACGCTTTTCGATGAACTCTTTGTCTTCCCATCCGTTCTTGATGATGATCTGCATCATTCCGTTCAGGAGAGATACGTCGGTTCCGGAGTGGAACTGTAAGAAAAGATCTGCTGGTCCGCAGGTATGGGTGCGGCGCGGGTCAGCGTAGATGTATTTTGCGCCGTTCTGTTTTGCCATGACTTCGCGACGTCCGATCAGCGGGTGCTGTTCAAACGTGTTGGAGCCAATAATGAAGATACATTTTGATTCTGAAATGTCAGTAATGCTGTTGGTCATTGCACCGGAACCAAAGGATCCTGCAAGTCCTGCGACCGTTGAAGAGTGGCAGAGACGTGCACAGTGGTCAAGGTGATTTGTTTTCAGAACACCTCTGGCAAACTTCATCATCACATAGTTTTCTTCATTGGAAACACGTGCCGAAGACAGAGCACACCGCTCTGACGGCTTGTATTTCTTCAAGTTTTCAGCAATGTACGTGGTTGCTTCATCCCAGGAGACCGGGACAAGTTCACCGTTCTTGCGGATCATCGGCTGAGTAAGCCGGTCCGGCGAGTTGATGAACTCGAAGGAGTACATGCCTTTCGGACAGAGTTTGCCTTCGTTGACAGGAGAACGCTGAGCCGGGGCGGTGCCCACGACTTTTCCGTCTTTGACAACGAGGTTGAAGGAACAGCCTGTACCACAGTAGGGACAGGTAGTTGGAACAAATTTCAGGTCCGTCATGTTTTTCATAACCTCATCTACATATAGGTTTCAAACTTGGCATATTAAGGTTGGTGAGTGTAAATCTTTTTCGTTGATTGTTTAATTGGTTTATTTTACTAAAATGTTTTTATCGGCAATGGTTTAGTGTTTTAAGATGACGAAATCCTTTTGTATATATTTTTTGTATTTCTTTGGGTCTGAATTATTTCTCTTGAGGATCATGACACGCGCAAAAAAACATGTATTTTTGTATGTTATCGGTGGGTTGTATGTCTGCATGCGGCAGAGAGAGTTTTGTGAATGCGCATTTCAGCCAAAGTGAAATGCAGGAAAAAAAGAAAATATTTGGAAGAATTATTTCTTCAGGTACAGCTTTGCGTAGATCGTTTCGCCCTTGCGTGTTGGATGACGGTCAGCGATGTCGCCGTTATAGACTGCAAAGAGTGCCTTCTTGCCGCAGACTTCGACCTCTTCGTCGCGTGCGTAGACATAGCCCGGCAGCATTACATCAACTGTACCGAAGACATACATCTCGCCGCGGGATGCCTGGCCGCCGAGACGGCTCTTTGCGTTGCCAAAGACAACCACTTTGCCGCCGTCAGCATGCGTCATGACATGTACATCGATGTTTCCGCCAACGCAGATCTCGCCGCCGAGCATGAAGGTTCCGCAGTCAGAACCAACATTGCCGGAAACAACGATCTTTCCATCGCTCATACCTCTCCAGTCACCGCGGTAGGATGCTCCGAGATAGTTGCCGGCATTGCCGTTCACCACAATCTCGCCGCCTGCCATTGAGGTTGCCGCGAAGTGGCCGATGTTACCGTTGGCAGTAATTTTTCCGCCGGTCATCCAGGCTCCGACATACATGTCGGTGTCGCCATTGATGACAACCTCGCCTGCGGTCATCTTGGATCCGATGTACTTCACGCGGGTGAGATCTCCAGCGACCACGAGTTTTGTCTCTGCTGCGGTTGCGCCCGCAGAGCCTGAGACCTCAAAGTAGTCGCCGACCTTCTCGGTTGTTCTGCCGATATAGACCGGCAGTTCTGCGATCTTCTCGGCATTCTTACCTGCCAGAGCATCCGGCGTAAAGCACTCGGCCTCGATGAACAGGTTAGGCTGTTTTTTGATGGTAATTGTTACAGTATTCATACTCTGCCTCACTGGGTTGCGTCAATCGAGATGACATTCGGGTTTTTCATGAACGCGTGCTCTTCGACCTCATAGTTCCGCTCCGTAACCGTGTAGTACTTCAGGAACATCTCTCTGAGGTCATGCTCAACCTGTTTGCTCGGGTTGGTCTTGACGTCCACCCAGTAGGTCTGCTTGTTGCCGTTGCTGACAATCTCGGAGTCGTTGATGATGATCTCACCGGACTTGATCAGATACTTTGCATTCGAGAATGCGTACTCGATCTGTTCTGGGTCGGATGCTGTCTCAGGGTTGTACGGATACACAGCAATGTCTGCCTGCATGCCGGGCACAAGGCCTCCGAGTTTTTTGCCCATACCAAGAGCCTTTGCGGTTCCCGCACGGGTCATCATTGCAATCTCGTAGAGAGTCAGTTCGCGGTCGATGGACCCAAGCGTGGATCTGTCGCGGACCTTGTCCTCTGCTTTCATGGATGCGAAAACTTCGTCGCGAGCCTTCTCGCTCATCAGCCATTTCATCACACGCGGATAGCGGGTGAATGGTCCTGCATTCGGATGATCGGTGGTGAGGTAGCAGCGCATATGATCTTTTGCAAGAAGCGCCATCTCAAGACCGATCGACCACTGAACACCACAGACATAGATGTCTTTACTGTAGATGTAGGGAACAATTCCCGCGCCGCACTCAATCTCCACATCTGTGTTTGCCCACTTGAGGTGGTTGAGCGCTGAGAGATGGTACTCGAACGGTCCGTCACCGGTCATGGTGGTGGTCTCATCAAGTGTAATAAATCCGACATCACAGGTGATGTTCGGATTTTTGTTGATGTAGTCCATGACCTCAGCACCTTTGGACTCGAAGTCGCCCCAGCTGGTTCCGCCATAGGAGTGGAACTGAATGTGGGTGTGGTGCATGACCTGGTCGCGACCGAAGTTGTTGTTTGCCTTGAAACCTTCTGCGATCTTCAGCGAGTCAAGCGTGGTCTGGTAGTTGCCTGGGTTGCCGAGATTGTTGGAGTGCAGGTGCAGAGAGTGCGGCAGGTGCAGCGACTCGTTGACGGTCATGAGGCCTGCGATGATCTCTTTTGGCGTGATCTCGAAGTACGGAACCTGATCGTTGACGGTCATACAGTTCAGACCCCATGCCCATGCTTCGGTTCCTCCCGGGTTCACGCACTTGATACCATAGCCTTTGGTACTGCGGAGCAGCCAGGCGATGTAGGCGGATGCGTTGTCGATCTCGCCATTCTTGAGGTACTCAAGGATGAACCAGTTGTTGCCGAACAGTGGCAGTGCTGCCTGATCAATGATTGGTGTGTCACGCATCTCTTCGTGAGTGTGGCGTGCATAGAGAGGCGGCATTGCCGCTTCAATGACGGTGGTGTATCCCATGTCCGCATACTTGTATGCAGTCTTGAAGACGGTTGGGACAGAGTTTCCTCCTGCCATGTGGCGGACACCGCGGGCAGGTTCGTAGACTGCCTGGAGTTTGTCTTCCGGACGGAAGTTTCTGCCGACATTGACCTTTGCTCCGGCAACGTGGGAGTGAATGTCCACACCGCCTGCCATAACGGTCATGCCGGATGCGTCGATTACTTTTGCAGAGCCAGATACCGACTCAACAATCACACCGTCTTTTACAGCGATGTCTTTCTTGTCGCCTTTGATGCCCGATACCGGGTCGAAGACGAATCCGTTTTTGATCAGAATTTCGGTCATGCTGCAACTCCTTTGATGCGCTGTACTTCAGTGAGAACGAGTTCGAGGAACTCACCGTCAGTGAGCATTCCTGCCGGCGGGTCAACGACTTTTCTGGACTCGATTGGCACGTTGTCCATACGGTAGCAGGAGCCACCTACTTCAATGCCGACAAGTGCGACCGGTACGTGGCATTTGGACACGGCAACGGTTGGCGTCATGTGCGGGTCGATACATACCGACGGAAGTTCGTTGATGACTTTGACGGATTTGAACGGGAAGTGGGATCCCGGGTCGCTGCCGATCACAAAGTTTGCGTCGACTTCTCCACGCATGAGAAGATCATTTGCACTGCTTTCCCCGGGGTTGTAGCGGGCAAAGCCGCGGGAGAGATCCACACAGAACGGGAATCCAAACTGCCAGCCAAGCACCTGTCCGGAACCGGTAACATTGTAGTGGCCCCTCATCGGAATGATGGCAGCTTTGGTGTACTTGTTCAGGTCTGAAGTGAGGGCGATTGCGATGTCGATGTTGTGATTCTTTCCAAGCGAGTGGGTGACACCCATTCCAAAGAAGATGGTGACAAACCTACCGCTCTTCAGAAGGCGTGCAATATCGTAGATCTTTTCTTTCGGAACTCCCGCAACCGTTTCCGGCAGTGGTCCTTCCTGCAGTGCGACACGGAGTGCATCGATCAGTTCATAGTCGCGTCCCTGCTGAATCTGGATGTGATAGTCAGCAACCGATGCGGTATCGGTCGGACGTGGGTCAACGACGATGATCTTTCTGCTCTTGGATCCTTTGGTGGTGAAGTAACCGCGGGAGAAGATGGAGTACCGGGACATATGACGCGGGTGGGCGTGTGCCGGGTTGCATCCCCAGAAGATCACACGGTCTGCACGGTTCTTGACTTCTCCAAGAGTACAGGACGGAATACCGACATCGTGAACTGCAATAAGGGATGGTCCATGGCAGACAGTAGCAGTGTTGTCCACAACGCCGCCGACAAGTTCAGCGATCATGTGGCCGGTTGCCTGTGCTTCACAGGAAGTCGAAGACCAGCCGTACATCAGCGGTTTCTTTGCGTCGCACAGAATCTTTGCCGTGTACTTTGCTGCTTCGTCGTAGGTTACCTCTTTCCAGCTGCCGTCCTCCTGCTTCATGCGGGGGCGGACAATTCTGTCGGGAGACTGTGCGTGAAGGAATTTTTCTGCTCCGATCGCACATGCGTTTGTGACTTTGATGATCTTTTTTCCGTCATCGCTGACTTCGACTTCAATGTCGTCGCATAATGTTCCGCAGAACGGGCAGATTATGTCTGTTACCAGTTGTGTCATGAATCATTTACTCCTTACATGCGTTGAGAACCAGGTCGATGGAACTGAGGACAATCTCTTTTTCTGCCGGCTCAACGGTGACTGGTGTGCCTTTGAAGGTTGGCATACCGGTTGAGTAGGTGTTGGTGTCAATCACCATGTTGGCCCATGGTCCCATGGGGATCCAGGCAAGGCCCGGGTGTGGTCCCTGGGTGGCTTCAATTGCCTTGACCACAACACTACCAAAGTCACTGGTGACTCGGACATTGCTGTTCTTCCAGATTCCAAGTTTGGCAATATCGACTGCGTCCAGTTCGATGATACCGCAGGATTTCATGTAATCCTCTTTTTCTTTTCCTGCTTCCATGGAGACACCCTGCTGGATTGTCCGCCCGGTAATCAGGTTTACGGTTATTTTTGTCAAGTTAACTCATCCTCTCCGGAGATCTTGTATGAGAGATATGTTCAAAATGTGATCAAGTGATACGAAAAACTGCAAAAGATAGGGTTCCTGACATCAGGCGGCGGCACGTAATCGTTGTCTTTTGAGTATCGGGAAGCGGCAAACGAACCACCAGGTAAATGGTACCAACTGCAGCGGTATCAACGTGACATTCTGACAGGAGCGAGATTTTTTTCCGGCTGAAGGCCGGAACCAATCTCTGCTGTCGGGCTTGATGTTGTGTCGATATATTTTTCAACGATTAGAAACAGATTACTCACTTCCCGTTCGAGGCTTCTGCATAACTGCTGACCATTCCGACGATTACCATCGACCCGCATATCAACATGTCCAAGAAACTTCTGACTCCATTCGGGTTACCAAATGGACAACGTACCAAGTTGAGATGTTTCTGGATTGTGCTGATGCTGCTCCAACTCCTTTACGGAGACATAACTAACGCGGTTGTGCGTATAGTCATATTCAAGGTTGCGCCAGTCTACGTAAATAGCTTCGGGCGGGGTTTTGTTCATATTTTTCTTTTGATGAATTTGAAAATTAATTACTAATGGTGTACCATTTCTCCTCCGAAGTTGTGCGTAAACTAATCTCTATTTACTTGTCAACCGTATGCGAAACCGGCGCATATTTAATAATATTTTATGGGCACGCGCAAAAATCTGCGAGATAAAAAAAGAGATGATGACTATTCGGTTTTGGGAATCAGGTGGGCTGCTGCCGTCAACCAGGAGAGACACACCGGAGTGCCGGGCACAAACAGCTCGGCGAACCGGTGACGTGCCGGAACAACAACGGTGATCGGAATGTTGCAGTCAACGACAAGCTCCATTACCGGCCCGATCTTCTGTGATGAAAGAATGGCGCCGCAGACACGGTTCTCTGCATTTTTTTCGCGGGGTGTGTCGGCGTTGTGCACGAGAATTTCCTCACCGCGAAGGGCAAGTGTTCCTGCGTCGCCGACGTGGACGTCATCAGCCTGAACAAGGAACACTCCTGCAGCAGTTGTCATCTCTGCAACTCCGTTCTGAATTTTTGTCACGGTTCCTGAGATCAGATTCTGGAACCCGACAAACGCGGCAACCTCCTCTGCTGCCGGATGATAGAACACCTCATCAGGCGTCCCCATCTGCATTATTTTTCCATCCATCAACACAATGATCCGGTTCGCCAGTCTCATGCCCTGATTCTGATCATGCGTGTTGAGAATGATGGTCGTGTTGTGTTCCGCATTCTCGGTTCGGATCATCTCCTCGATCATTCTGGTTGCCAGAGGATCAAGGTTTGCCGTCGGTTCATCCAGAAGAAGAAGTTCCGGGCCTGTTAACAGCACGCGGGCAAACGCAATTCTCTGTCCTTCGCCGCCGGACAGCGTACGTGCATTGCGGTCCGCATAGGTTTCCATCCCCAGTTTTTTGAGACACTCAGTTGTCAGCCGTTGAATCTCCTCGCGTTTGTATCCGCGATACTGCAGGCCGAGCGCCACATTATCAGAAACACTGCGGTCGAACAGTACGGTCTTCTGAAACAAAATTCCCACACGCTCACGAAGAGATTTTTTGGTTTTCTTTTCAACTGAGATCTGAAAGAGCGTAAGATCTCCGCTGCTTGGCTCTTCAAGCATATCGCAGATACGCATCAGCGTACTTTTGCCGGCACCTGACGGCCCGATTACTGCGACAATCTCTCCTTTCTGCACCGAAAAACTCACATCATTCAGCGCATATTTTTCTCCGTAGATGCGGCTGATGTTTGTTAGTTCCACGGCAGGTTTTGCCTCAGACATCCTTCTTTCCTCCCGAATGCCAGTTCTGAATTATGTTCATCGCAAAATTGACGATCAAGGCGATCGACAAAAGAATAATTCCAAGGGCAATCGATGTGGAAAACTCTCCCATCGAGGTGTTCAGTGAGATCGCTGTCGTTAACGTTCTGGTAAAGTGGCGGATGTTTCCACCAACCATCATCACGGCACCAACTTCTGCAATCGCCCTGCCGAACGCAAGCATGACACCTGAAAGAATCGCAAACTTTGCCTCGCGGCAGAGTGTGATGATCGCCTGAAATGTGTTTGCGTTCAGCGACTGAATGGTGTACTTCATCTCTTTGTCAAGACTGGAAAGTCCGGCAATGCTGAGACCGGCAATAATTGGAATGACCAGAAGCACTTGTGCAAAAACCATGGCGTTCGTTGTGTATAGAAACCTGAGTCCGCCTAACGGTCCCGAGTTTGAAACCAGCAGATACACGAGAAGTCCCACAAGAACGGTCGGCAGTGCATACAGCGTCTGAATTGTTCCAATAACGGCACGTTTTCCCCGGAAGGTAAAGTAGTAGATCGCAGCACCGAGAGGAATTGCAATCAATGCAGCAATAAGCGTGGCTTGTGATGACACCGTCAGGCTTCGCTGTGCTATCTCCATGACTTCTGGGTCCATGGTGACAATCAGATGAATTGCTTGCGTGACACCATCGATGATATCGTCCATTGCTGCTCCGAAAAATTCGGGAAAAAAATAAATTTGATTTTGGTTTTATGCGGTTGCAACAGTCGGGACAGTTACCGGCGTGGTGCTGTCGATGTTGAACGGCGGAAGGGTGCTGTCAGCGAGTGTTACCATCGGGCTGAACAGGGATTTGCCGTAGACCTCTTTACCGTAGTCGCCGATAAACTTCTGACCATCTGCAGAGATGAGCCAGTTGGTGAAGTTGGTTGCAGCGTCAACGTTGGTGTCTGGGAACTTCTCCGGGCTGATGGTGATCACGGTGTAGCGGTTCAGAAGTGTCTCGCCTTCATCGATGATCGGAACAAGCGGGAGGTTGTTGTTCTTCTTGTAGGTCAGGAATGTTGCTTCGTCAGTCAGAGTGTATGCCTGTTTCTGGCCTGCAACGGTCAGGGTGTCACCCATTCCAGAGCCGGTCTCAACGTACCAGTTGCCTGGGTTGCCGCTGATGTCTGCGGTGTAGTTGAATCCTGCTGCTGCCCAGATGGCCTTCTCAGCGGAGTGGGTTCCGGAGTTGTCGCCGCGGGAGACAAAGATGATGGACTCGTTGCCAGCCTCGCCAAGGTTCTTGAGGGTGGTAAGACCTTCTTCAGGAGTCATGTTTTTGATTCCTGCAGGATCAGACTCAGGGCCGACAATTACGAAGTAGTTGTAGGCAACACCGCGGTGGTTGACACCGAAGCCTGAGTCCATGAACTCTGCTTCCTGCGCCGGAGCGTGGACTAAGAGTACATCAACATCGCCGTTCTTTGCGGACTGGATTGCTTTACCAGTGCCCTGGGATGTGATCAGAAGATCAACATTGTAGGTCGTGAGGTAATAATCCTGAACAGAGTCAAGAAGTCCGGTGTCGTACAGGGACGTGGTCGTTGCGATCTTCAGCTGGTCCGGCGTTGCGGTCGGAACAGATGTAGTAGGGGTTGCGGTCTGGTTGCCGCTTTCGTCGCCGGTGCCCACACACCCGGCAGCGAAAATTACTGCGACAAGCAGAAGAACCATACCAAACACAGGTAATAATTTCTTCATCGAACTAAGTCGTTTGTTGCTCCTTGGATAAAATAGGTATAGTTGATTAAATGAACTGTATGAACACGAGACAATCATGTTTGATTTCATTTTCCTCTTTGTTCATATAATTTTATTTTCAGTATGAAATTACGCCGGATATCTTCGCGGCGCGAAAACTGCGAATAATTATACCGGAAAACCTCTAACGATATGTGTATGTCGAACAGTTCTGATGAAAGTATCCGCGCGGCTCTTGCAGCTGAGGGGATTGAAAATGAGATCACCTGCGCGAAGGCCCAAGGAATCTGTAAAAAATATGATATTGATCCTTCATCGCTTGGTGTATACTGCAGCAGTATGCACATCAAAATCCGCCGCTGTATGTTTGGCTGCTTCAAATAATTTTTTCAATTTTTGCCGATCTTCCGCCGCACCCAGTCCCAGGCATCGTATTTTGCACGAGCTCTTTTGTGGTGAACTCAACGTAGTGCGAGGGCATGAACAAGGTTCCGGGCAGAATTTCCTCGGTGATGCGGGCGGTTGCTGAAATTTCTGCATCTCGTGTGATGAGGCGGACCGCGTCCCCTGTGACTATCTCCAACCTTTTCGCGTCAGCTGCGTTTATCTCAAGCCAGTTTCCGGTATTCGCACTGCTCTTTCGTGTCATCGAGCCGGTATCCCAGTGGAAGATGCATCTGCCGGTAGTGAACAGGAACGGGTACTCTTGATCGGTTTTTTCGTTTTCGGTCTGTCGCTCTGCCGGCAGAAATACTGCAAGCCCATCGTCTGTTGCGAAATTTTCGGTGTAGAGGGTTGGTGTTCCGGGATGATTCATGGATGGGCAGGGCCACTGGACACCGTCGGGTGAGGCAAGGCGGTCGTAGCTGATTCCTGCATACGACGGCGTGAGGCTCGCAATCTCATCAAATATTTCTGCATAGGATTTCCAGGCAAACTGATTCTGATATCCGATTGCTGATGCGATGGATGCAATGATCTCCCAGTCTGCTTTTGCCTCCCCCGGAGGTTCGCAGGCTTTATGCCAGCGCTGAACTCGTCGTTCGGTGTTGGTCTGGGTTCCGTCACGCTCGGCAAAGCAGACCGCAGGCAACACAACATCGGCAAAACCCGCGGTCTCGTTCAGAAAAATATCCTGCACTACCAGAAACTCCAGTTGTTCCAAGGCGGCCTTCGCATGATTGATGTCAAGATCAGAGAGAACCGGATTTTCCCCCATGATGTACATTGCCTTCAGCTCGCCTTCTCCCGAGATCAACGACTCCATCATCTCGGTGATTTCGTAACCGATCTTTGCCGGTGCAATGCCGTCGGAAAAGTTCCAGGCGGTTTCAAATTTTTTGTGGACCGCAGCGTCGTCAACACGTTGATAGCCGGTGAAGTAAAATGGCTGCGCTCCCATATCGCAGGCTCCCTGAATATTATTCTGGCCGCGAAGAGGATGCACTCCGGTGCCGGGCCTGCCGATGTTTCCGGTCAGAAGCTGCAGGTTTGCAAGACTGTGAATATTTTCCGCACTGCTTCCCTGCTTGGTGATGCCGGACGAGTAGATGATCGAACATCCGGGCGCTGCCATCAGTTCTGCTGCGGTTCTGATATCTTCTGCTGAAACTCCGGTAGCTTCTGCAACTGTATTCGCGGAATACTCAGGTTGCAAAATTTTTTCTCTGAACTCGTCAAAGCCTTTTGTTCGTGCGGCAATGAACTCGGTGTTCTCGCGTTTTTGGATCAGAATTTCATGCATGATGCCGTTCAGAAGCATGATGTCGGTTCCTGCATGGAACTGGAGATGCAGGTCTGCCTGCGAACCAGTGAATGTTTTTCTCGGGTCCGCACAGATGTAGGTCGCGCCCGATCTTTGTGCCTCAATAATTTTCCGACCGACCAGTGGATGCTGGGCAAATGCATTCGACCCGATAACAAAGATGCACTTTGCTTTCGCAAGATCCGGGATGCTGCCGGTCATTGCCGGATAACCGAACGAGTCAGCGAGCGGATCAACGATCGATGCATGACACAATCTCTCGCAGTGATCGATGTGATTTGTTTTCAACACACCTCTCGCGAACTTCATCATCACATAGTTGTCCTCGTTGGACGTCCTTGGCGATGAGAGAACACAGCACTCTGACGGCTGGTACTGTCTGAACTTTTCTGCAATCAGCGTGATTGCTTCACTCCATGTTGCGGGAACAAGTTCACCGTTTTTTCGGATGAGCGGTTGCGTCAGCCGCTCAGGACTTGCCACAAACTCCCATGCAGCCATTCCCCTTGGACAGAGTTTTCCCTCGTTGACCGGCGAGCGGGTCTTTGGCGCGACCCCGACGATCCGATCATCTCGCACAACCAGAAAGAAACTGCATCCTGTCCCGCAGTATGGGCAGGTGGTGGGAACGTACTTCAGGTTCATTGCTGCTATCCTATGTAGAGTATACCGGTGTCGTTGAGGTAGATGTGAATGTCAGTCCTTACCTCGTTCTCCCGCAGTTTTTCAGGAACTGCCGTTCTGATATGAGTAACCAGAGCACCGATATCATATTGTATTTTGATGCCGAGAGGCTGGACCGCCTCGTAGAGAATTTGCGGCGCACGGTTGATATTCGTTCCCCGTGCCAGCACACAGATGTGTGCAGCGTCCATAGAGTAGACAAACTCCAGAACATCCTTTGCCATGCGGACATTTTTCAGCGCAGATTTTTCGATGAGACTAATATTGGATTTGTTTGTGTTGAGCATATCTGCTATCTGCTGTTGGGTCATGCCCATTTTCCTGCACTGCAGAACAGTCTTCTGCCGTTCAGTGAGAATTGCCTCTTTCACTGTGAGATACTCTACGTTTTTTACCCTATAAAATCTGTTGTTGCCGGAGGTATTCGTGAATATTTTTCTCTTCATACCCCAACACTCATTTTTTCTTGATAACTGTCCCCTCATTCTGCATTTCGTGATTCAACGAACTACGCGCAGTATGTAAAAGCCAAAGCAAATTCGTTTTTACATTAATTTTTCGATTATGTTAAATATATTAACTCTACTCGTGTTCAAATCTCCCCAATAAAGACTTCGAACCTGACAAATCAATAGACAGATTATAAATATGCCCTCTGACAATTTTCAAATAACACAACTCTGTACGCTTGTCTGGCGGAAGAGGTGTGAGGTGTGTATTTATGGTAACATTCAGCCCGGCGCAGGTTTGCGTCAAAATTGGTACAGCAGGAAAGTCCAAGTGCTGTCTTCCTGCAGGCAACATGTTTGTCCGTGCCTTCCTTGCGGGTGTTTACATCGCAATGGGTGCGGCTCTCGCAACAGTTGGTTCAACCGGCGTTGCAGATTTCCTTGGTCCAGGATTCGGCCAGCTCATTACGGGTGCTCTCTTCCCGGTGGGTTTAGTCCTCGTCGTTCTTACTGGTGCAGAACTTTTCACCGGTGACGCAATGTTTGCCCCGATGGCAATTCTTCAGGGTCAGAGCACACTGAAACATCTGGTTTATCTCTGGGTTGTTGTCTACATCGGTAACCTGATTGGTTCTCTCTTCATGGCAGTTCTCGTCAGCTATGGTCCCTACACCGTCTGGGATGCAGCAGGTGTTGCAACCATTACTGCGTTTGGAACAAGGGCAATAGCAATTGCAACAGCAAAAGTATCTTACTTCGGCCCGATGGGTATCTTGTCAGTCTTCTTCAAAGGTATCCTTTGTAACTGGCTCGTCTGTCTCGCAATCTTCCTTGCACTCGCAGCCGATGAAGTAATCAGCAAGATCGTTGCAATCTGGTTCCCGATCATGGCCTTCGTTGCCAGCGGATACGAACACTGTGTCGCAAACATGTACTTCATTCCGGCAGGTATCATCACCAATGCAATTGGTAACGGTTCTGCAAACACAGAAATCCTGAATTGGGGTACAATGTGGACAAGTAACATCATCTGGTCCACCATTGGAAACATTGTTGGTGCAGTCATCTTCATGGCAGTTATCTACTATTACTGCTACAAGACTGAGATCTGCGCACTCTGTGAAGCCAAATAATCACATACGATGAGATTGGAAACCGACAGACTCGTCGGTTTTTCAATCCACCTCTTTTTGATTTTCTCAAACTTACAGACTATACATATATTTATGGGATCGGAATATATCTAGAGTAAGAATTCCGGTATCCCGGGGCTTTGTGTGAATTATTATGAAAATTCGTGGTATAACAATCGGCATCTCCCCGCTGCATATCGCTGTGGTGATATTTTTCCTGGCACTCTTCATTGTGTCCTACTTTGTGACAACTGATCCTGCCTATCTGTACTGGGGTATTCCTCTGTCCCTCGCACTGTTTATCATCCCGATTTACAACAGCTACAGTGTCGGCACCCAGTATGTGCGTCTTCTTCCGCAGTATGAAGAAGAGTCCAAATTCGTCAGGATCAAAAACATCAATCTCCGGACTCTTGGAAAACCGGTACGTGTTGAAGGAGTTGTTCAGGCAAAGAAAGGCGAGTGGCTCTGCCGCCCTGCGGTCACGATCTTTGACGGCTCAGCTGCTATCACCGCAAAAAAATCCGTGCCTCTTGAGATCGAGATCGCGGTTGGTGACAATGTCGAGGTTGTCGGCATGGTTGTTCGCAGGTTTACGATCTTCGGCGATGTGATGATTCATGCGATCGGAATCAAAAAGGTGGAGAACCTTACTCCTTTCGAGGATGAAACCGAAACTGAACCAACAGAACCGGTTCGCATAAAAAAATACTAACTCTTTTTATTCCTCTATCATAGGGTATTAATGGTATTCGCGAGAAATCATTCCTCATGACTCATGAGATAACTGTGTACTCGCTTGAGGGCTGTCCCCACTGCCGCAACCTCAAGGCGTTTCTCGCAAAACAGAATGTTTCCTATACGAACTTTGATGTCGGCAAAGATGAGGCCGCGGCAAACAGAATGATCGAACTTACCGGTCAGCGTGGTGTTCCGGTTACCATCATCGATGGTCAGATTGTGATTGGTGATGATCTGATGAAGGTCGCCGTACTTCTTGACGCGCCATCCCCAGCTGCTGAAACAAAAGAGATTCCAAAAGATCATGAACTGATCATTATCGGTTCAGGCGCCGCCGGCCTTTCGGCTGCGATGTATGCAGGCCGTAAAGGCCTTGAGACACTCGTGATTGGCGGAGCTGTCGGCGGCATGGCAACAAAAAGCAGCTCGGTTGAAAATTATCCGGGATTTCCTGACATCCCGGGTGATGATCTGATGCAGAAGTTTGCCGAGCATGCCCGCGCCTCAGGCGTGACCCTTGCCGAGGATGTCGGACTTTTCATCAGATTTGAAAACAGCAGGTTCATTATCGGAACACTTTCAGAAAAAGAGTACACCGCAAAGTCCGTCATCGCCGCTACCGGTAGATCTCCGCGTCTCAGCGGGGCTGACGGCGAGGCTGAGTATCTTGGCAGAGGTATTGCCGTCTGCACGACCTGTGATGGTCCCTTGTACCGGGGAAAAACCGTTGCGATTCTTGGCGGCGGCAACACGGCAATGGACATGGCAATTGAGATGGCAGGCATTGCGTCTCAGGTCCATGTCATCTCCGCAACTCCGCTGGATGCCGATGCGATTCTTATCGGTCGGCTGACTGAGATGAAGAACGTCACCTTCCACACAGGATTCACCATCACCGAGTTCGGCGGCGGAAAACTTCTTGAGTATGTGAAAATGGTGCCAATCAATGCCGGGCCAGAGCAGAAGAAAGGATTCCTCGCAAACATTATTCCTTCATCTCCTGAAAAGAAACTCAAAGTTGACGGTGCATTCCTCGGCGTCGGTCTTGATCCCAACACCGCAATGTTCGAAGGATTTGTTTCCATGAATACGGAGAAAGAGATCCTCGTTGACATCAACTGCAAGACAAATGTCAAAGGATTTTTTGCGGCAGGCGACTCGACTTCAATCTCGGCAAAACAGATCGCATCATCTGTCGGCGAAGGCGTGAAGGCACTGTTGTCAGCGTACGATTATCTGAGAAAAATCTGAGAAAATAATTTTTCAAAATTTTTTTTTAAATTTTTTTCATGGGAGTTACACGATGTGATTTTTCGACATGTGATTTTGTTTAGAATAATCACAGTGAGGTCAGGGACAAAAAATCTCAAACGATGAAATTCATCATCGCGTAACTCCTATTCAAAAAAAACTTTTCAAAAAAAATTGATCGGAAAAATATTTCCGGGAACTTTACTCGTAGAGCTGGGTCTCGTCGATCTTTACGTATGCGACGAGCTCAGTTGCGGTAAAGTGAATGCCAATCTCGCGGGCTGCGCTCTCGGGAGCATCGGATGCGTGAATCACATTCTTGCCAATCGAGAGGGCAAAGTCACCGCGGACAGTGCCGGGTGCGGCCTCTGTCGGATTGGTTGCGCCGTTCATCTTGCGGACAGTTGCAATAACATTGTCGCCCTCAAGCACGAATCTGAACACTGGGCCTGAAGTAATGTATGCCTTCATCCCTGGGTAGAACGGCTTTGCGAGGTGCTCCTCGTAATGCTTGTCCACAATTGCTTCCGGCAGAACACCGAACTTTGCGGCAACGATCTTGAACCCCTTCTTCTCGAAGCGGGAAAGAATCTCACCGACCAGACCACGCTGGACGCCGTCCGGCTTAATCATGACAAAGGTGCGTTCCATGGTTTACTCCTTACCGCGTGCCTTGCGTCCTGCTGCAGTCCATGCAACACGGCGCGGAATACGGCCAAGTTTGTAGTTGCTCTGACATTTGGAGGAACAGAAGTAGAAGACTGCGCCATCCTTTCTGACGAACAGTTTACCGGTTCCCGGTTCAAGCTGTTTGCCGCAGTAACTGCAGGTGTACGTATCAACCATTTCTCTTCACCGTCTTGAGAGCTTCTTTGCTTCACGTTCTGTCTCAAGGAGCATCAGGATATCACCCTCGCGGATCGGACCGAAGGTGTTGCGGGTGATAATCCGCCCCTTGTTCGGGCCATCAAGTACGCGGCACTTAATCTGGGATGCCTCTCCGTGCATACCCGTAAGGCCGATAACCTCGATGACTTCTGCTGGCGTTGCATCATCAGGCATGGTATTTATCCTCTGAGTGCCTTAATCTGGTTTGCAAGGTCCTCGACGATTTCCTTGCCTTTGCCGACCTTTACAATTGCAACTGCAGTGCAGCCGACATCCAGACCGCATGCAGCACCAATGTCTGCCTGCTTGTTGATAAAAACGAACGGGATCTCTTTCTCGTCTGCAATTCCGGGGATGTGCATAACGATCTCTTCTGGTGCGACATCTGCACCAATAAGGACGAGTGCTGCGGTTCCGCGCTCGACGGCCTTGGTTGCCTCGTTTGCGCCTTTCTTGATCTTTCCGGTATCGCGTGCAAGCTCGAGAGCCTCGAGAGCTTTGTTCTGAAGTTCTTCTGGGACTTCAAACATCTGGTAAATCTTTGCCATAATACTCACTTCACTCGGGACGGTTCTAAGACCATCCGTCATCGCTCATCAGCGGGCTTTACTGGTTATGTAACAGACCGTTGCTGGCGTAACTCTATATATGGGCAAGAGTTCGGCATAAAGGTTTGGACGAACATGCCTCTCGCACTCAGATATTTTTTGGATAATCTCTGGCGATGCGGATACGCCAGGCAAGGCGCACCACCGACCATCCCATGGAAAATATATCTCCGGTCCGCACATTGGTCTTATCACCCTGTTTCCAGACGATAGGGATCTCTTCTACGGTGTAGCCGCAGGCCTGCGCGAGCGCGAGGACCTCGGTGTCCCAGGTCCATCCACGCGAGCGGACGTACGGCATCAGCTGCATCAATCGGTCGCGGCGGAATGCTTTGAACCCGCACTGATGATCGCGGATGCTGCTTGCAAGCAGCACCCGTACCATCCGATTGAAGCCGACACTTGTTGCCTCACGCTCGCCTGTTCTGGTGACTGCACTTTCGTCGAGAAACCGCGACCCTACCACAATGTCAGTTCCCTCCTGAACTTTTTGAATCAGTGTTCCAAGAGCCGCGAGATCAGTTGAGAGGTCGACGTCGTAAAAACAAAAAATATCGCCGCGCGATATTACCAGTGCCTCAGATAGCGCTCCGCCCTTTCCTCGTCTCACATCGCTGTGATTGACAATGATTCGTTTGTCTGCTGCTGCGAATGCATTCGCCGCCTCAAGACTTCCGTCAGAACTCGCATCCTCACAGAGGATCAGTTCAAATTGCAGGCCCAGACCTTCCAGTACTTCTATTGACGCGGGAACCGCAAGGTTGAGCGAAGCTGCATCATTGTAGACCGGGATGACGACACTCAGTACTGGACTCTCCATTCTGTCTAACACGTTAGTCACCGCGCTGATAAATACTCACACCGTCCGCGGTAAAGATCTCGACGAGGCCTTCCCCTGGCAGGTTCAGGTTGTACTTCTGTTGTTCAACTTCTCCCACAAACAGATACTTCGCGCCGTACTTGTCCATGAGAGATAGCGTCTGAGACGAGTCTTCATAAATCGCCCGCACCTCACTCATGCGTGTTCCGGCATCTCCGACACCGCTCCTCCATCCCATCTCATGACCGACCCAGCCGACAATAGTCGGAAGTCCTGTCATTGCAGACACGCGGCCGTTGTACTCGTACGAACCGTCAGCCGCTTCCACAATCACATCACCGGGCATGGCGACACCAGTCAGGAAGGAAATTCCTGCAGCGTCTGCGGGGTGAGAGGTCTCAAGCCATGCAGCACCGTCCAGTGTTCCTCCCGGGTACCCGAGATGAATGCCGAAGAATCCGATCATGCTCGCAAGAACGATGAAGACCACGACTGCAACTGCAAGGGCACGTTTTTTGGATATTTCTTCGACGCGGTCCGCCCAACTCCCGATCATCAGAAGTGCTGAGACTCCAAGCATGAACCATGCACAAAATCCGAACTTGAACACCGTATTCATCCGGTAGTAGACATCGCCCATGTAATCCTTCAGATACACAAACTCCATCAGGAACACAATTGCCATGCCAAGAATACCGAACACAATCTCAGGTCTGCTGCTTTTCTTCCCAAGCAGTAGCAGAATGCAGAACAGCGCAACTCCCGCCGCAGCATACCCGACGACTGCGAAAACAATCGGCACGGCAATCAGCCATGGATACTTTTTCAGCACAGAAAATCCGTAGATGATGAAAACTGCGACAAAGAACAGATAGACGCCGAGAAACTCATTGATCGCGGTCGGTGTTGTTACGAGGAAAAATCCCTGCACGCTGGACCCTCCTTCGGAGATCATTGTGTAGAGGAATGGGGCGTACGAGGCAAGAGCAAGGACGGGAGTCAGGGCCAAAGGAACTGCGTCTCTGAGCGTGTGTCCCTCTTTGATCCATACAACTGCGGCTACCGCAATGTAGACTGCCGCGTACACCATCACATCCCACGAGTTCATCGCAGGCATCGTTCCAAGCGACAGGGCAAGCATGACCGCAAGCAGATACTTTCCCGCTTTCGGCAGCATCTTCCACCGCACCAGCATCACTGCCAGAAGACAGAGGAAGAACAGCTGATTGAAACTGCCGAGCACATGTGCGTGCGGGTCGCCCCACAAATAGGAGAACAGTGGATACTCGTTGATCGTATTTTCAATCACTCTGGTTGACGCCCACCAGATGCCAACCGCTCCACCACCTACAAAGATGTGCCAGATGAGGGCTGCGTTCGGGATGACCAGAACGAGCATCGGAATCCACTGATGCCGCTTCAACAGCAGAACACCAACTGCGTACGCAGAGATTGCGGCGAGCGCAAAGACTGTCGGCAGCATCAGATTGAAGATAACGGTTGATGCCCCGCCAGTAAGAACTCCCAGAACTCCGCACATCCAGTGGCCGAGATAGTAGTAGATGGAGAGTTCTCCTCCCGCATACCAGGGATCGAGCGGTGTTACGGAAGGGTCGAGCATGATGCTTCCAAGAAACGCCGCGTCCATAAACTTCTCACCGCTTGGAATAATTCCGGGAGTCAGGAAGCGCGAGATGAGCATCAGCGCAAACGCTCCAAGGAATACTAAGTCCCAGCGGAAATTTTGTTTGATCTCCTGGATGTCGTACATCCTGCGACGAAGTGCATACCCTCCTGCGACCGCAAACGGCAGCAGGGCAAGCTGAATTGGAAGACCGATAACACCGAGATACCAGGAGATAAATGTGAGTATAAGAATTGAAAATGGATAGGAAAGACCGTACGAAAGATCAGCAACTGCCAATTTCAGATACGGGTAGACGGTCATCTGACAGAACTTGATTACTATCAGCCAGAGGACGACCGTTACTATCTGCATCTCAGGGGAGATCATACGCCTCCTTCCTCTTTGATCTTCTTCGCATCCTCGCGGAACAATCTCTTCAGCAGCGAGACCGCCCAGTCACCAAAGTAGTATAGGGAGACAACACCGCCCGTAAGCGTGATCAGATTTTTCACGAGATGATCAACGACTGCGATCAGCGTCGCTGTCGCCGCGGGGACGCCGCCGAGCTCAAACGTTACCACGAGTGCCAGCTCATAGGTTCCGATACCGCCCGGTGTGATGGGAACTGCTTTGACGAGGTTGCCGATAACAATTGCCAGCAACACAAGCATGAACGAGAGTGTCACGCCAAACATCAGCGAGACGAGATAGCAAATGACAATATCCATCATCCAGATTACTGCTGATGAAAACGAAAGTGCCGCAAGAGATTTTGGTGTTGAGGAGACCTGTCTGAGCTGATCAAATATTTCCAGAATTTTTTTGAGAATTTTATTTTCCGCATGCAGTCGTTTGGAAAAGATCAAAAATGCACAGAACGCTGCTCCTGCAGCGAGCACGATAAAAATTGTCCAGACAAACCATTCCGGAACGATGCTGATAAGAAGCGGCAGTGCGAGAAGACCAAGCACGGCGATGATTACCACATCATACACACGCTCTGCGACAATGGAGGTAAAGCCGTTTGTGTAAGGCGTTCCTTTTTCATGCTTGAGAATGAACAGTCTGACAAAGTCTCCGAGACGTGCCGGAAGTATCAGATTCGCCGTTTGGGAGAGATAAATACAGGCTGTGGAAAATGACAGACTGATTGTTGTTCCAAGTCTCTCTATAATATACTGGTACCGCCAGCCCCGAAGATACCATGCGCCAAAACAGATGAGAATCGCAGCTACTAAGTAAACCGGAACAATGTGCTGGATTGCTTCCAGCAGATCGTCCCATACCCGATAAAGCATAAACACAATCAAAGCGGCTGCGATCAGAGTCGGGATGAGAATGGCACTAATTTTTTTCCACATGCAGCCGCCACCACATCTTCAGAATATCACTGCCCATTCCGTACACATCTTTGAACCGAACGGTCGTTCCGGGACCCTGAGTCCAGACGACCGGAAACTCATCCACCCGAAGTCCTGCATGCTGGGCGAGCACCAGCGACTCGGTGTCCCAGAACCAGTGAGAAGCACGAATCTTTGGAACAAGTTCCTTCAAAACATCCGACCGGTAAGCTTTGAATCCGCACTGATGATCATGCAGTTTGCTTCCAAGAAACAGTCTGACCAGCATGTTGTAACTTCTGCTTGCAACCTCGCGGTCCCCGCTGCGGATGATGTTACTCTCCGGCATCAGCCGTGAACCTGTCGCCACATCAGCGCCGTTCTCGATTCGTGTTATGAGTTCAGGCAGATGGTTGATGTCGGTTGCAAGATCCACATCATAGTAGCAGAATATCTCGCCGCGCGACTCTGCGAGCGCACGGTTCAGTGCTTTTCCCCGCCCCTGCCGCTCATCGCTGTGAAGAAGACGAACCCGGGAATCTTTTTTCTCCCACTCTTCCACGCACTCGCGGCTGCCGTCAGTACTTCCGTCTTCTGCAACAATCAGCTCGAATGTTCTTCCAAACTCGGTGAGAACCTCAAGAGATCTCGGGATCGCGACTTTGAGTGCCTCCACATCATTGTAGACCGGCAGTACTACGGTGACTTGTATGGTATTCACAAATTTTTCTCCTCAAGCAGGGCAGCAACGCGGTGTCCTGCACGAACTGATCCTTCCATGCTCCGTTCCGGATAGTTTTCTTCAGAAAACATTCCGGCAAGGAACAGGTTACATCCGGCGTCTGCATTCGGAATTTTGTTCCGGTATCCGGTCGTGTAAACAGGGCCTGCGAATGTATCGATGTACAGGTCGGCGTGATGGATTATCTCTTTGCCGATTCCAAACCTCTCGCAGAAGTCATCGATCATTTTTTCTTTCAGATTTTCGCCGGGCTCGCCCCTGAAGTATGAGGCGAGATAGACCACATGTTCCCCGTACCAGTCGTAGGGAACAAAGTTTGTGTGAACGACGACCGCTCCGTAAGGTGCCGGGTCTCCCATGTTTGTCCAGTAGATTCCTTTCGCCGGATCAGCATCAAGGCCGAGCGTCATGCATGCCGCTCCCTGGTAGGGCAGCTCTGCAAGACTGCATTTTTCTCTCGTTTCTTCGTCCATCAGGGACGCCGTAACCTGCGGCGGCAGAGTCGTGATGACCGCATCAAACTCCTCGCCATCGATGATCCATTTTTCTTTGAACCGAAGATCTTTTGCGGCGGTGTTCAGCCGAAGTTCAACACCGCTCTCGACGAGTTTCTTCTCCATCGCATCAATAAGCGGATGCCATCCGCCTTTCAGATATCCGAGCCGCTCTCCCTGTGCCCCGCGGTCAGACCGAATTGCAATCCTGCTCATCAGCCAGGCTGCCGAGACCTCGTCCTTCATCGACCCGAACTTTCCGACAAGAAGCGGCGCAAAAAATGCATCATAGATGTCCTCCCCAACTTTCTCGTACAGATACTCCTTTGCGGTGATATTGTCAAGAGCCGCCATATCGATCTTTCTTGAGCTGAGGACAAACTTTCCGAGCCGCACCTTCTGGAAGAAACTCAGACACGGATAGCGTAAAATCTCCATCGGTGTTGTAAGTGGATAGAGCGTGCCGTCCATGTAGTAACCGGTCGAGCCTTTCAACCAGATGAGATCCTCTTTGAGTCCCAGTTCTTCCAGCAGAGCAAACAGTTCCGTATCTCCTGAAAAACAGTGATGATATAATGTTTCCAGCGTATATGTACCGTAATTCTTCGATGCAAGGCAGCCACCGGCCATTGCATTTTTCTCAAAGACAATGACCTCTCCGACCTTTGCCAGACGAAGGGCTGCAGCAAGTCCGGTCAGGCCTGCACCGAGAATACCAATCTTCATTACTCTATTAGATATTACCTGCTTCATAAGAAAGTTTTTGACTAAAGTGGCCGTATAACTAATGCAGTCATATATATCCAAGAAATGACATACATACACTCAACAAAAAGGTGTCAGTGTAAATGCGGGTATTTTTTATAGGATTCGGACAGGCAGGAGGCAAACTTGTGGATATGTTCCTTGCACAGGACAGAAAACTCGGTTCCGCAAGTTTCCGCGGTATTGTTATCAATACTGCCCGAACCGATCTGATGGGAATTAAACACATTCCCATGGAAGATCGTCTCCTGATCGGTCAGACAATGGTAAAAGGTCATGGTGTCGGTACCGACAACGTGACCGGTGCAAAAGTAGCAGCAGATGAGATTGACACTATTATTAGCGCAATCGACCGCCGCGGAACACATGACGTCGATGCATTCGTTGTTTGCGCAGGTCTTGGCGGAGGAACAGGTTCCGGAGGATCTCCGGTGCTTTGTCGCCATCTGAAACGTATTTACCGTGAACCGGTCTACGCAGTCGGTGTTATTCCGGCCCCTGAAGAGGGTCGCCTCTACTCCTTGAACGCTGCACGCAGTCTTTCGACTCTGGTCAACGAGGCTGACAACGTCATTGTGTTTGACAACAGCGCATGGAAAAATGACGGCGAAAGCGTCAAGAGTGCGTACGAGCGCCTCAATGAGGAAATTGTCCGCCGCTTTGGCGTCCTGTTCCGTGCAGGAGAGGTCAGCAAGTACGGTGTTGGTGAAATGGTTGTTGACTCCAGTGAAATCATCAACACACTCCGCGGCGGAGGTATCTCCTCTGTGGGTTACGCCATCAGCGAAGCAATCCCAACGATGAAGGGAGGAAAACCGGTCTCAAAGAAGGACAGCGGAGGTCTCCTTTCCGGCATCCTTGGAAAGAAGGAAAAGAGGGTGGAGCCGCATGTGGATATCGCATCAGGGGAAGACAAGTCTGCAAAGATCATTGGTCTCGTCCGCCGTGCAATGCTTGGCCGACTTACACTTCCGTGCGACTACTCGACTGCAGAGCGTGCTCTTGTTCTTGTTGCAGGACCGCCGAGCGAGCTTGACCGTAAGGGTGTTGAAAAATCCAAGAGCTGGGTTGAGGAAAACATCGCGGGTGTTGAGGTCCGCGGTGGTGACTACCCGGTTGACAGCGGTTATGTTGCAGCAGTTGTTCTGCTCGCAACGATCGGTGACGCCCCACGTATCCGTGAACTGATGGAGCTTGCGAAAGAAGCAAAGGAAGAAGTTGTCAAGTCACGTGAGAGATCTCACACGGCAATGTTTGATGACGGAGGCGTTGACCCGCTCTTTGAATGAGGTAGATGATGAAAAAAGTCACATATTTTTTGATTGCTCTTCTGCTTTGTGCTGCGCTCGCAGGCACAGCAAGTGCGTGGAACAGTAATACGGATGCAAACATCAATCCGTCCGGCAGTCTGATGCCGGGAGATTCTGTTTCTGCAACGATGACCATCAAAATTCTGAAAGACAGCAGTGTCTACCGGATCAATATGTACACGGATCTGACTTCCGCTGTATGGACGGGATCTCTTGCCTCTGCTGACGGATCTCCGATTACCGAGTTCCCCGCAGGAAAAAGATACATCGATGGTTATCCGCTGACAAAACTTCCGCAGGATACTGTTCTGACCATCTATCTTGATGGAAAAGTTCCGGACAGCAAAGCAGGCAGTGAAATTACGGTCATGACCGTTGAAGAGGTCAGCAGTTCTGAGAGTGTTATATCAACCTACTCCTCCCCGAAACAGACTGTTTACAATCCTGATGACATCCCAAAACAGATCACTGAGATCAACGATGCTATCACCAAACTTGACGCCGAGATAACTGAGATGTCCAAACAGGGTGCTGATGTATCTGCAGCTCTTGCGAAACTGGATACAGCAAGAACTGCTGTGAAAGCTGCCGATAGCTACAAGAGTGATATCCCTACCGCAACAAAGGAGATCGTTTCGGCAAGTGCTGCTCTTGTAGATGCAGAAAAACTGATGGTAAACTCGGCTCTGACGAAGACCAAGAATAATCTGGATCTCATTGAGCAGAACATTGCAAACCTGAATGCAAAAGGCTGGAACACTGACAGCAGGGTAATTCTTCTGTCAACCTCCAAACAGACCGCACAAAATCAGTACAACACTGCCAAGAATGCATATGATTCATCGACAACTTCCGTGTCTGCTTCAACCAAAACCCAGGCCCTAGATGCCCTGAAGAACTCTGCCAACACTCTGACTGAGTCAAATACACTCTGGGAAGAGGCACAGAAGTCTCCGGTTGCTGCAATTGGTCCGTACTTAGTCTACATTGTAATCGCTGTTGTTGCAATTATTGTGGTTGTTGGTGCGGTTATTGTTCTTCGCCGCAGAGGCGATGACGACTGGGACGAACTTGGATAATCCTTTCGAGGATTTTTCCTGACACCTGTTTTTTTACAATTTTTCAAAAAAAAAGTTAATGGAACAAACTGTCCATATACTCAACTGATCTGCCTTCAGATTCCTTTTTGGTGAACACTGTTATAACATCGTTTGGCTGAAATGTTACATTTCCTGAAGGAATAATCAGTTTGCCTCCGCGTCTGATTGCAATATAGAGCATATCCTTGACGTCTGATGTTTCCCGAACGGTTTTGTTGACGCCTTCAGCTCCGTCTCTGACGGTTATCTCAAAGATGCTTCCTCCCTCAATGGATGCAAGTAATTGCGTCTCCGGATTTTCTGCCCAGACATACAGACTTCGTGCGACAATTTCGTCAGGATTTTCGCTGATGCGGACGCCCACTTCTTTGAACAGCTCGGCATGTTCCTTCTGGTTTACGATTGAGACGAGAGTCCTGACATTGTAGCGTTTTGCAAGCCAGCAGGCCATAAGATTGAGAGCGTCATCGCTTGTTGTTGCAACAAGTGCATGAGCGCGATCAATTCCTGCGTCCTCGAGCACTGCTTTGTCCGTGGCATTTCCGGCAATTGCCAGAAGATCGTACTGGGCAAGAATGTCTGCACACCGCTCCTCATCGCGATCGATCACCACCACACTGTGTCCGTTTTCGGATGCGATGCCTGCAAGACTTCTGCCGATACCTCCGAGCCCGACGACGATGAGATACATGCTGAATCGTATGCCATCATGGGGTATTATACCTATTCCCTGTGATAATACTGATCAGATGAGTGTCTGCGGGGTTGATGAGGCAGGAAAAGGTTCGGTTCTGGGACCCATGGTGACCGCAGGTGTTCTTGTTGTGGATCCGTCAGAGCTTGACGGTCTCGGCATGAAGGATTCCAAACAGCTTTCTCCGGGACGGCGTGAAGAGTTGTATGAGATTATTGTCAAACGATGGAAAACCGCGGCAGTGGTGAAGAGCCCTGCTGACATTGATTCGCGACCCGGAACAATGAACACATTCACTGCGTCCTGTCATGCAGAGGTGATTCAGCGACTTACGCCGGCCAAGGCGTATCTGGATGCATGTGATGTGAATGCGGCGAGATTTGGCACAATCGTGAAGAGTTTCTCAGGGTTATCAAATCTTGAGATCGTTTCCGAGCACAAGGCAGATGATAAATTTCTGATTGTGGGGGCGGCAAGTATTGTTGCAAAGGTCACTCGTGACCGGTTGATAGAAGAGCTTTCGAATGAGTTTGGTAGTGTCGGCAGCGGATATCCGTCAGACCCGGCAACGATTGCTTTTCTTGAAGAGTATGTCCGCAGGACCGGCACGCCGCCCTCGTGTGCCCGCCGGACATGGAAGACTGTTGATGAAGTCATTGCCAGATGTTCTCAGCAGAGTCTTTCGGATTTTTTCTGAACAGCCCACGGAAATATTTCTGATACATCATATCAAACTCCAGAATGAAAATGGAATTGGTATTTGATGTTCATTCCAAACGAATTATTTTCAAATTCCGTGTTGTTCACGTCTGCTCCGTGATGTTTTTTATTTCAGTGTGTTCGGTTTTTCCGTGGGCGGAGCTATAATGAGTGATGAGCGATGTTTGTCAGCAAATGAATTTGGATTCAACGCCATCCCGAACATCAACATCTTATCCTTTCACATCAGACCATTACAGAGAAATGGAGTTTGGTTGGGTAGTCCCGGTACTTATTTGTGTGATCGTCTATGCTCTTGTCTGCTGGACGATCAAAAAACACAACTACCGGCCTGAAATTTTTGCATTCATGGGCCCCTGCCTGATGATTCGCACATCCCGCACAGGCATCTTTGACATCTTCGCGCGGTTTCGCAGAACGTTTCTCGTGTATGGAACGCTCGGCGTTGTGGTGACTGCGATCTGCGGAGTGGTGATGACAGCTCTCATCATTGTCACCGCGTACCTGACGATGCTTCTCCAGCCTGATCCGTCGCCGGTTATTCAACCGCAGAATCTTCTTCTGATTCCCGGCATCAATGATTTTGTTCCGTCCACGTTTGCGGTATGGTTTGCGTTAGTCTTTGCGGTTGTAATCCATGAGTTCGGGCACGGTCTTCTGGCACGTGTGGAAAAAATTCGGGTGAAGTATACTGGCATCCTTGCTCTTGTGATACCCATTGGAGCGTTCGTTGAGCCTGACGAGGAAGAGATCGAAAAGTCTCCGCTTCCAACAAAACTACGGATGTTTGCCGCAGGAGTCACCAACAATATGGTGGTGGGAGCCTTGTGCATTCTCGTTCTTGTCGTACTGGTTGGCATGATCGTTCCAGGAACCCTGCCGTTCGTGCAGGGAATTTACGAAGGATACCCTGCTGACCTTGCAGGAATGCAGCCGGGCACCGTGATTCTTTCGATTGACGGAATGCCGGTTTCCAATACCACCGATGTTGCAAAAATTCTTTCCACAACCGTTCCCGGCCAGACCATTGAGGTGCTGGGCGAGTACAAAGGGGAACAACAGATATATGACATCACTCTCACCTCCATTCCTTCCGAGGCCGCAGGCTCTGTTGCCGGCAATCTCAGCTCAGGATTTATGGGTGTGTTCTATGGTGATCCAAAAGCCGTCACAGACACGCTGCAGGCATGGACGCATCCGACATCTCCGGCTGGGGCAGTTGTTTCGTTCCTGAACTTCCTGGTCCTGCCGTTCTCATCCATTACCGGTAACAATGCCTTCAGCATGCTGGTTACCGACACTCCGGACCCTGCATATCTTTCCGCACCATTCGAAGGATTCTGGGAAGTTGTCCACATCTTCTACTGGTGTGCCTGGGTAAACATTCTGCTTGGCACGTTCAATGCCCTGCCGCTTGGTCCGCTCGATGGAGGTCAGATGCTTCGCGAGGGAGTGAAGAGTTTCCTTACGAAACGCGGCAAAGGAGACTACACGCAAGCCTTCTGCAGCATGATCACGAATCTTCTGATTGTGGTCATTATTATTCCAATCATCATGCCGTACTTTTTCCGTTGAAAAAAAGACAGCGCTTATGAGGATACAAACCTCATAAAAATATATTTCTATGAACGGCCGCTGGCTTCTGTTTCCCTTTCTGGTTTTTCTTGGCGGATGCTGCTACGGTCCGTCATCACCAACGGTGAAACTTGCCTATGCCGCGGGTTTTTCGGTCAACGACGTGGTAATGACCCAGTATTTTTACGGCTGGATGATTCTTCTGGTTCTGGTCGCCGCAGGATTTGCCTTTGGATTTCTTCGTCGTCCGAAGAATGCCGCACCCTGGACTGCGAAACGCGTTCTTCGGCTGATTGCGACGGGGGCATCCATTGCTCTCGTGAGCATGTGTTACTGCTTTTCTTTGCAGACCGTTCCAGCATATGTCTCGGTAATTTTGTTGTTCCAGTTTACCTGGATGGGGGTAATCATCCAGGCTCTGGTTGAACGCCGCCTGCCGTCTCGGCGGACGCTTACTGCCGTTGCCATTCTGATTGTGGGGACAATCCTTGCTACAGGATTTATCGGAACCGATGCCCAGCTGACGGTCTCGGGAGTTGTCTTTGGAATGCTCTCAGCTCTGTTCTATGCAGTCTACATGTTCCTGCTTGGCCGCACCGAGACCGAGATGCATCCTCTGACACGAAGTTTTGTCATCATGTCATGCTCTCTTGCACTTTTGATCTGCATCTTCTCTCCAGCCTATGTACTGAACGGGACGGCGTTTTCCGGCATCTGGATATATGGAATAGTTCTCGGATTCATCGGCTGTGCTCTGCCGATGTTTCTCTTCTCGATTGGAGCACCGAAAATATCTACGGGAGCTGCAACCATCCTGAGTTCGTCTGAGCTTCCGGCCTCAATCATTTGTGCGGTGATTATTCTTGCCGAGGCGGTCTCATGGATGCAGTGGATCGGAGTTGCGCTGATATTTTTCGGAATTGCGTATCCGTACCTCGGCCGCAGAAGCTGGACTCTGTGACTCCTGCCGAAATGTAATAATCCATTTATGTCCAATATATCTGTATCATGAAGCGAATTGCAGTGCTTGCATCCGGACGCGGCTCAAATTTTCAGGCGATACTGGACGCACTCTCCCATGGGGAGATTAACGGAGAGTGCATTGCCCTCTTTACCGATAACAAAGATGCCTACGCAATTGAGCGGGCGAAAGCCGCAGGCGTTCCGGCGCATGTGATTAACTTCAAAGACTACTCCTCTAAAGCGGCGTATGAAACTGATCTTCTCTCGGCGATGAAGTCGGCAAATGCGGATCTGTTTGTGTGTGCAGGATATATGCGAATAATCGGTGCGGAAATTATCCGTGAGTTTGCCGGAAAAATGATCAATATTCATCCGGCCCTTCTTCCTGCATTCTCCGGTCTTCATGGACAGAGGCAGGCTCTTGAGTACGGCGTGAAGATTGCCGGATGCACAGTACACTTCGTGGACGAAGGCCTTGACTCGGGTCCGATCATTTTACAAAAAGCGGTCCCTGTTCTGGATGATGATGATGAAGAGGCTCTTGATGATCGAATTTTAACGCAGGAACATATTGCATTTCCCGAAGCGATCGCACTTTTTTGTGATGACCGGCTTGTGGTGTCGGGTCGTCATGTAAAAATTCTGGAGAAAAAATAATTTTATGGCCCAGCACAACAAAGGGCAGTCGCCCAAAAAAATTGCATCCGAACGGATCGAAATTTTATTTGATCAGGCGTATTTGAATCGCTCAAACCCTGCTCTTGCGAATCGGTATGTTTCGCTTGCCCGCGAGATTGCCATGCGTCAGCGACTGCGGATGCCAAAACAGTTTCGCAGATCTTTTTGTCCGGTCTGCCACGCATACTTTGTGCCCGGAGAAAATTTCCGTGTACGCGTTCAGCATGGAAAAGTTATCTGCACCTGCCTTGTCTGCGGGACGGTTACCAGATATCCTCTCTCCTGAGATAGGTGAGGGATGTTACCTTGTATGCGGTAACAAAAAATTCTCTGAATTATTCTTCAAACGAAAAATAAAGTTGAAAAAATGATTTTTACAAAATTTGTTACCTCTGTTACCGGCAAAACCAATGTTATTCTTACCAAACCATGCAGCTGAATACAACAGTACACAACATCGGTAACAAAAAATGTAACTCGTTAGATACGAACTATTTTTTCAAATTTGTGCGTGAAAACTATCTGAATTTGTTACCGCATACTGCGGTAACATTTCGGCAGTCATCAGGACAACCTCACTCTGCCGGGCTTTGCAGTGACATTTTTGTGCTTTCCCGCGAGACAACAATCAGGTCGCAGGTATATGTTCTGTGTTTTGTGGAAGACTCAAAAATAACACAAATATATATGGTGCACAATCTTAATAACCTCAAAACTGTAATTAATAAGACGATATATTCGATGAATCGCCAACTCCTTCTCTCTCTTGTCATTATTGTTGTCGTGGTGTGTGCGGGTGCCATAGTACTTATTTCGATAGCTTCGGCCCCTTCGCCTGAACCGACACATGTTTCTGTTTCTGATGATATGGTGCAGATGTCTGAGGAGTTCTATCAAAGCATCGACGTGATAACCGACGAAATTGCTGACGCGATGCATGATGTTGCAGAGGAACTGTCCACATGTACGCCTGACGACCCGGAAGCCAAAGAGATTCTGCGCGATCTGTTTGACAAGTATCCGAACTCTGCCGGAATTGCCTGGGTATCTGCTGACAATACCATAATCAGTGTTCCTGTATACAGCATGGATCATGTTCTGACCTCCCGTGGATTTACAGACATTACGGAAAAGTCATTTACCGGACGTGATGTGATCTTAACCGATCCTGTTATGTCAAATGTCTACGGTATGGTCGTATGTTTTATCGTTCCAGTCTATGCAGCTGACGGCAGCTACAACGGATATCTCTGCTTTGCTCATCTGCCGATTACGTTGCTGAACGAGACGCCGGATACGCCGTACTACAAAGACACCAAATATGAGTTATGGATTGCCAATTCTGACGGTACGGTGTTCTGCCATCCTGATCTTTCAACGATTGGATATAATTACTATACGAACGCGTTTTACCGTGGGCCAGGAAAGTCTTTCTCCGGCATACGTGCTATTATTGAAAACAATGAGGGAACCACCAGTTATGAGTTCTATGATCTAAGCAACACTGATGTTGTTGAGAAGGTATCTATCTGGAAAACCCTGTCGTTCGGTGGTCAGGACCTGCGTCTGGTACTACTGAACTATCCCTACAAGGTACCGGAGGTGTCGCTCCCGGACACCGTCAATCTGGCAGAGATAACTGACGTCACTCAGGCTCTCTATCTGTATGCGAAAAAATACGGCAAAGGGGCTACTCTTGCAGCGATGAATGATCCTTCCGGTCCGTTTTCAAACACTGGGACCAAAATTTTTGCGATCTCAACTGATGGTGTTGTTCTTTCCATGCCGTCGAAAGACAAGATTGTGGGATTGAACCGGATCAACTATCAGGATGCGTACGGCATACGTCAGGTAGCTACGATGATCAACCGCGTTAGTCAGGGCGGAGGATACGTGCATTACTATTCTGATCCGCTTTCCTCGAAAAATCAGACAATCTTAGGTCTTGCATATGTGCTTCCGGTTGATGAAACCTGGTTTGTCGGATCCGAGAAATCAGTACTGAACCACACTGTCTCCTTTAATCCCGATATGCGATCGAAACTGGTTCGGGCAGTGCAGCCTCTGCAGGAGTATGTCAATGTTCATGGCAAAGAACAGACACTGGCAGCGCTGAATGATCCTTCCGGGGAACTGATAAATCCTGATATTTCATTCGTTGCGATAAGTTATGATGGGAAACTTCTTGCCGATGCCTCCAAACCTGATATGATCGGGGACGATGTGTTTTCCCTTGTTGGTCCTCACGGGACATCCATTACCCGCGATCTTGTTCTGATCGCAAAACAGGGAGGAGGATTTGAGTATGTGGAGACAAGGGATGCCGATAACTTCATGCTATCTCTCACGTATGTCGAGTCGGTAGATGACGAATGGTTTATTGCAGGTTCGATCGAGTTGAGTTCACATCCGATCGTACTCTCCTAATTTTCATTTATTTTTTTTATCGAGGCAGAGTTGCCGATATTCTCTATTTCCTCCATTCTGATGCATGTTCACAATCTTAATAATCTCAAAACTGCAATTAATAAGACGATATATTCGATGAATCGCCAGCTTCTTCTCTCTCTCTCTCGTCGCTCTTATTGCTGTGGTGTGTGTGGGTGCTATAGTGATGGTTTCGATAGCCTCGACTTCTTCGCCTGAACCGACAAATGTTTCTGTTTCTGATGACATGATACAGATGTCTGAGGAGTTCTATCAAAGCATCGATGCGATAACCGATGATATTGCCACCGCGATGCATGACACTGCAAAGGAGCTGTCCACGCTTACTCCAGGCGACAAGGAAACCGAGATAATTCTGCGCGATCTATTTAACGATTATCTGGACCCTGCCGGAATTGCATGGGTATCTGCTGATAATACCGTAGTCAGTGTTCCCATATACAGCATGGCGAGCGTTCTGAACTCTCCTGAACTTCGAAATATTACGGAAGAGTCGTTTGCTGGACGCGATGTTATCTTAATCGATCCTGTCATGTCAAATGCCTACGGCATGGTCGTGTGCTTTGTCGTTCCGGTCTATGCAGCTGACGGCAGTTACAATGGATATCTCTGTTTTGCCCATTTGCCGATTACGTTACTAAACGAGACACCGGACACGCCATACTACAAAAACACCAAATATGAACTATGGATTTCCAACTCTGAAGGCACGATATTCTGTCATCCTGACATATCAACTATCGGATATAATTACTACACGAACGCGTTTTATCGTGGACCTGGAAAGGCCTTCACCGGCATTCGCCCAATCATTGAAACCGGCGAAGGAACTACCGGATATCAGTATTATGATATAAGCAACTCTGATATTGTTGAAAAGGTGTGTATCTGGAAAACCCTGTCGTTCGGCGGTCAGGACCTGCGTCTGGTACTGGTGGACTCTCCCTATGAAGCAACAGAAGTGTCGTTTCCTGACGCCATCGATCCGACAGTAGTGACTGACATTACTCAGACTCTCTTCCTGTATGCGAAAAAGTACGGTAAAGGGGCTACTCTTGCAGCGATGAATGATCCTTCCGGTCCGTTTTCAAATACAGATATCGAGATTTTTGCCATCTCAACTGATGGTATTATTCTCGCCATGCCGTCGAAAGACAAGATTGTGGGATTGGATCGGATCAATTTCCAGGATGCTTACGGTATACGTCAAATAGCTACAATGATCAACCGTGCCAGTCAAGGCGGAGGATATTTGCATTACTATTTAAATTTGCCTTACTCGGAAAATCAGACGATCTTTGGTCTCGCATATGTGCTTCCGGTGGATGAAACTTGGTTTGTCGGATCTCGGGAATCAGTGCTTGACCCTCCCCATTCCTTTAATCGGGTGGAGGTCCGGTCGAAGTTGATCCGGGCAATTCAGCCTGTACAGGAGTATGTTGCCGTCCATGGAAAAGAAGAAACACTGGCAGCACTGACCGATCCTTCCTCGGGACTACACACTCCTGATGTTCGGCTCGTTGCGATCAGTTATGATGGAAAATATCTTTCCTCCGACTTCTCATACCCGTATTCAATTGGAGATGATCTGTTTTCACTCACTGATCCTCATGGTACATCTGTTATCCGCGATCTTGTTCTGATCGCAAAACAGGGAGGAGGATTTGGGTATGTGGAGGCGCGAGACGCTAATTCGGATGTCAATGATTTTTTGATATCTCTCGCTTACGTTGAACCGGTCGATGACGAATGGTTGATCGCGGGAACGATCGCTTTGGATATGCATTCGATCGTGCCATCCTAATTTTTTTATTCGAAAATATTTTTTTTATCGCGATGTGGTCCTGTATTTTTTATGTGTTTGAAATAGTTTTTTTCCGATCAATCCTCTGTTCTGTTATCTGAAATGATCTGCCTTCATAGTCTTGAAAAAGCAGCAAATGATCTGTCGGAACCGAATGCAGAAAATTATCTTTCGAGGGTAACTCTTATCCCCACATCTCACTAATATATACGGCACGAGGGAATACTACACGTGCCCAATCCATCAGATACCGAATCCTATATTCAAACATTAAAACCCACCATCTGGGTCGGCAAAAACGGCTGTACTGACGATCTCGTCGAAGAGACCCGCCGCCAGCTTGATGCGCGCAAAGTTATCAAGATCAAATGGCTTCAGAGCTGCGATCTGGATGAAGCGGAAATTCTTGAACTTGCTGCGAGAACTTCTGCGGAAGTCTTAGACTCTCGCGGCCGCATGGTGGTGCTCGGAGCAAAAAATCGCGGTAGACTTCCGATCGTAACTCCTGCAAGAGGAAAGAAACCTGCGAAAAAGCAGTCAGCCCGCGACAGAATCAAATCCTTCTATCTTGAGAAAAAATAATTTTTTTCTTTTTTCACGAACATATTTATTGTTCCAACTCTAATTGATACAGACTGTTAATGTCATGTGTTGCAGAGAGGAACTCTCGCAACCAAATCATGCCGAAAGGCATGGGCTTACAGTGAGGAAAAGTCTATGACTACAGTATTTGATATCCCGGCCAACGATCTCATTGCAAAGGTCGCCGACGAACTCAAGAACGAGTCCGCAATCAAGGCACCCGAGTGGTCCGAGTACGTAAAGACGGGAGTACACAAACAGATGCCGCCGGAAAACCCGGACTGGTGGTATATCCGTTCCGCAGCTGTGCTGCGTCGTATCTATGTTGACGGCCCGATTGGTGTTGAACGCATGCGCTCCGTCTACGGTGGTATGCAGGACAATGGTTCCAAACCGTCCCACTTCAGAAAGGGAAGCGGCAGCATTGCACGCAAAGTAATGCAGCAGCTTGAGACTGCAGGTTTCATTGAGAAAGTTACCGGCGGCCGCAACGTTTCCGCAAAAGGTCGCAAGTTCCTTGACAACATCGCCCACTCCTTAAAGGAAGACGCAGTCAAGGTAGCACCCGGCCTTGAGAAGTACTAACGAACATCTGACAAACATAATGGTGACCAGAAATGGGAGACGATGAACTCGCAGATATCCGCCGGCAGCGCATGATGCAGCTCCAGCAGCAGCAGATGGCAGAACAGGAACAAGTACAGCGTCAGCAGGCAATGCAGGCGCAGATTCAGAATGTTCTCATGCAGGCAATGGAACCTGAAGCCCGCGAACGGCTCAACACAATCAGACTCGCCAAACCCGAGTTTGCCGCTTCAATCGAGCAGCAGATCGTCGCTCTCGCCCAGTCAGGCCGCCTGCGTCAGAAAATAACCGATGCACAACTCAAGCAGCTGCTCACGCAGATCGTTCCGCAGAAAAAGGAATTCAATATCCGCAGGGTCGGATGAAAACGGGTGTGCTCTACAGCGGCGGCAAAGACAGCACTCTTGCCGCGGTTCTGCTTGCGCGGGACTATGATGTAGAGCTGATAACATTCGTGTTTGATTCCTCCCATGCTGTTCCATCCATAGAGGCGGCGGCAAAGGCAACAGGATTTCCCTGGAAAAAATGTGTCTTTGCGCCAGGTTTCCTTGACGAAGTTATCAACATGATTGTTGATGACGGGCATCCTGCAAATGCCATCAACGAAATCCACCGACGGTCCCTCTGTGCAATTGCGCAGGAATATGAGGTGGTCGCCGACGGAACCCGTCGTGATGACCGTGTCCCGATGCGGACACAGTCCGAAGTGCAGAGTCTTGAGATGAAGTACGGGGTCAGCTACATGCGGCCTCTGCTTGGCATAGGAAAAAAAGAGATCATCCGATTGTGTGAGAAATCCTTTGACGTCGTCTATGGCGAAACAGGATCAATTCAAAACGGAGATTTCGAAAGTGAGATCAGAGCAGAAATGGCTCGGAGAGAGATTGACTTTGTGCCGCTCTTCCCGAAAAACCATGAACAGTCTCTGATAATTCGAAAAAAGACTGGTGATTAACCATGAGCAAACTTACCAAAAGCCGTAAGATTCGTCTTGCAAAGGCAACCCAGCAGAACCGCCGTGTTCCTGCATGGGTCATGATCAAAACCAAGCGCAACGTTGTGTCGCACCCGTGCAGACGCAACTGGAGACGCAGCACTCTGAAGGTGTAAAAAAATGGTAGAAGCACAAAAGGAACAGGTATATGTAATTCCGCTCCGTGATGTCAAGCGCGTGCCATGCTACAAGCGTGCAAACGCAGCAATCAAAGACATCCGCGGCTACCTTGAGCATCACATGAAAAGTGATGACGTTAAGCTCGACAAGAGCATTAACGAAGCAGTCTGGGCACGCGGATCCCAGAAACCGCCAAGACGCATTCGTGTTCGTGCTATGAAGTTCGAAGACGGACAGGTCCAGGCAGAACTTGCTGAGGAATAAATGGACCGCACCCTGTCACTGAATGGCGACCCGAACATCGGCGTCTTTGCCCGTGTCTTTGAAGACATTGCGTTTGTTCCCGTTGACTCCCCTGAGGAGTTCGGATCAAAAATAGCGGAAGCTCTTGATGTTGAGGTTATTCCAACCTTTATTCAAGGGTCTTCTGTTATCGGTCTTCTTCTCACCGGCAATTCCCGCGGATTTGTTGTTTCCGGTCTCATTCACGATTCAGAACTTGAACTTCTGCAGGAGTACGGCGATGTCTTACTCCTCGGCGAAGAGATGAATGCGGCAGGGAACGTAATTCTTACCAATGATTCATTCGCAGTTGTGCATCCTGACATGTCGTCAGCGATGCGCAAGATGGTCGGTGAGTTCCTGAAAGTTGAGACTGTTCCCATGTCTTTTGGCGGTGTCGGAACGGTTGGTATGGTAGGCGCCTGCACGAATGCAGGTGTGCTGCTGCCGGCCCGAAGCGCACCATCAGAGCTGGAACATCTTGAGAGCAGTCTTCCGACAGCGGACATTTCGGTTGGAACGGGTTCCGTAAATATGGGATCCAATCTGATCGGAACTGGTTTGCTCGTGAACAGCAAGGGTTATCTGGCAGGAAACGCTACCACGGGTTTTGAACTCGGTAGAATTGAAGATGTATTTGGATTTCTGTGAGGTGAAAAAATATGCCGAAATTTGAGGTTAAGGGTACGTTCAGAAACGATGGACAGATGAAGCCCTACACTAAGACAGTCGATGCACCAAGCGAGCGTCTTGCAGGAGAGTTCACTCTTGCAACGATTGGCAGCAAGCACCGACTCGAGCGAAAATATATTACTGTTGATTCTGTAAAGGCTATCAATGGCGAGTAATGTAAATCAGGCAAATCTGGAACAGGAGGTACAAGCCCTCCGTTCCTATGCCGCAGAGTATTCCCAGCAGTTTGATCTTCTTTCCCAGCAGCTGCGTTTCATCGAGACGGCACGTGCTGAGGCTCTTGCGTCAGTTGAGGCACTTGAGGCTCTTGCCGCAGCAGATGGTGAAGTTTCTACACTTCTCAGTCTTGGCGGCGGCGTGTCGGTTCGTGCAACTGTTACGGACACGAAGAAGATGCTTGTTGGGATTGGCGCAGGAGTTACGGTTGAGAAGTCAACCGAGGAAGCACTTTCCTTCCTGCGTGACCGGATTACCGAGATGGATGCATCCGGCAAACGGCTTTCCGAATCTCTGGGAAAACTGGAGAGTCAGATGTCAGCGGTTGAGCAGCGCATGCAGGAGATTTATGCTTCTGCACAGCAGCAGATCCGCTGATTTTTCCTTTCTCTTTTCTTCTGAATTTAAAAAAAAGAATTTATGTTCTTCTGCAAATAATTCCGGCAAGTAGAAGTCCTGTGAAAACTCCTGCAATGCATAACGGAGTTTGTGTCTGAGTCGGAGATGATGAAGCCATCCCCGGTCCTTCGAGATAGAATGCGTCATCATCGATGAAGTCATCTAGCTCAACCATCCAGTAACAGTTGTCAGGATTCAGTTCAGTATAGATCAGATTCTTCTGAGGATTGTCGCCGAAGATGATCTTCTGCGATGAAGCAATCACGGATATTTCATCGCTCTCAGGATCGTAAATTTCCAGATTCGGTACGAACACATCACCGGAAAGAATGGTGGTGTTTCCCCATGCATTTGATCTGCTGCCCCAGATGTCATCAGATTTTTCGGTGACATAGATATCTGATACACTGTTCGCATCATCATCGATGACTACGGTAATGATTGACGGACGCGTGACCGAAGTTGTGTTCACCACCCGGGTAAGGTTTCCTTCAATTGTATAGATGACATGAGGGCGGTTATCAATCACCGCAGGGTTCTTGAAGGTGAGTGTGGCAGGCACAAGAGTTCCGTCAGCATTCTGGAAAACATACCAGCTTCCATCCCAGTCAGGTTCCTCGTAGAGTCCGGTCGGAACAGTTGTCCAGACACTGTTGTTTACCGGTCTCGTTTTTTCCTTGAGTGGAACTTCGCCGATAATGACATACTGTCCCGCTTCATTGACGTAGAGGTAGTTGGCAAGAACTTTTGCCGTTCCTGTTGTGTCGTTGACAACAATTGTGGAACGAGTACCTATGTTGTCTTCGTATGCTGCGTGCGGCTGTGCAGAGGCACCTGCCTGATTCAGATAGGTGGACAGATAATTGTACCAGCCGCTCCTTCCAAATGCCGCTGCATTAGGAATGCCTTCAGTCAGATCACTTGTAGGTGCAGCGACAGATACACCGTTCGCCGCAGTGAAATGTCCGTCATCACTGCAAACGACAACAAAATCATTCAGCACATTGAGAAGATTTTCCGCTGAAGCATGAAGCTCTGAGTCCTCACTGGTTTGTTCGTAAATTTTGTACGTGAAGTCGTAGAGGTCCATGGACATAGTATTGGTGGAGCCGGAGTCTGCTCCGTAGCCCTGAGTATTGATGTAAATGGATCCAAGTACATTGAGTGACTCCTCGTCACTCAAAATCTCCTGAAGATCTTCTCCGAAGGCGTTCAGCGCTGCGACTACTTTTGGTGCTTCAGACATTCGCACAAGAGACAACGTCTTCGACTGATCAGGTTGGGCCATATAGTACTCGATGATGGTGGTACCAAGTTTTTCAGGACTCATATTGGGCGTTGAGGAAAGTGCCGAGAACGCTCGATAATCATATCCGCATCCGGGAACATTTTCTTCGGAGGCAAGAAGGTAGAAGCCGTACGGGCTGAGAGCGTCCGCCACCTCAAGAGATCCCATCAAACAGGCATCAAAAGCGATGAGATCATAGCGTGTTCCTGCCCCGGACAACCCGGTCTGCAGTTCACCAAGAGACAAGATTTCTTTGGATATCTCGTTTTGCCCAAATCCTGTATATCCGCCGCCGTGGTTCCAGAACAGCAGATAGTTTCTGGCACCGGACAGTCCCGAGTTTTTCCGGTACTCTTCTGCATAAGAAAGAGAATTCGCCAGTGTACTGGCATCCGAGATGTCAACGTCTGGGAATCGATCGAGTACATGTACTGTCGGATTTCCATCGTTGTCTGTATCCACACCAATAACGCCGTCTTCGAGATCTTTTGTAAGGAGATCCAGATTGGTTATTGTGACACCGTCATCCCATCCGGCTTTTTTTGCTCCGCCATAGATGATGAGTACATCTCCCATTGAAGGATCCCAGCTGTTTACCAGATCTATGAGATTATCTGTTGCCTGATCCCCTTCTGACTCCAGATCAGATCCAACCACATACATCACCAGATAATTTTCATCTGCTGCTGCGGCTGCCGGCACTGCTGCTGAACAAAGTATTAGCAAAAGACCGCACAGCAGATGAAGTTTGGAGAAATTTTGGGAGCTCATTATATTGGTATTTTTTTTTTGTTTTTCTATATATTTGTATCCGGATTTTTTCCGGTGAAATTTTTCTGATTTGTTTTCTCGCATTTTTACAATTCAGCACAAAATACGAAAGTTATCCTGCGATGAATCTGATAACAGAGGCAATTTATACTCTTAAGGGGAATGAATAGATAATGTTTGAAGGGCTGAAGAAAAAACTCGGCGGGATTACCCAGAAACTGGGCAGCAGCGTTGAGGCCGCCTCGGTGACCACCGAGGTTGAGGCTGAACTGCCTGCACTTGAAGCTCCTGCTCTACCCAGTACTCCTGTGGCTCCGGAGAAGAAAGTCAGCACTCCTGATGCTGCGGCAGCTCAGCCGTCATCACCCACGCCTGCCGTCACAAAATCCGTGCCGGTTCATGAGGATGAATCCAAAAAGCCCGGATTTTTCGGCAAGCTGAAGACACTTGTCGTTGAACGCGAGTTCGTTCTCTCGGAAAAGGATATTGACGAGACGCTGTTTGAACTGCAGATGGTTCTTCTTGAGTCTGACGTTGCCTTTCCGGTCGCTGAAGCAATCACCGACCACATGAAAAAGGAACTGGTTGGAACGCATCGAAAAATTCGTGAGTCCCCTGAAGAAGTGGTGACGAACGCTCTCAGGCATGCGATCGAGGATGTTCTTGGCGAAGGATTTGATCTGGTTGCCTACATTAAGGCCCACGATAAACCGGTGAAGATTCTTTTCACCGGAGTAAACGGTACCGGCAAGACCACGTCAGTCGCAAAAATTGCCTACTATCTCAGAAGCCAGGGACTCTCTGTGGTTGTCGGGGCAGGCGACACATTCCGTGCAGGCGCAATAGAACAAATCCGCGTACACTGCGACCGGCTTGGCATCAAACTTATTTCTCATCAGGAAGGAGCTGACCCTTCAGCAGTTCTCTATGATACAGTGGAATATGCAAAAGCCCACAATATTGATGTGGTTCTTGCCGACTCTGCGGGTCGTTTCCACAATCGCGTGAATCTGATGAATCAGCTCGAGAAGATCAAACGCGTGATGAAGCCTGACCTTGTCTTCTATGTTGACGAGGCTGTTGCAGGAAATGATGCTGTGGTTCGCGCTGAAGAGTTTGAAAAAACCGTTTCCACGAACGGTGTGATCCTGACCAAAGTGGATATGGATCCAAAAGGCGGTGCCGCAATATCAATCGCATACACTATCGGCAAGCCACTCGTGTTTCTTGGTGTCGGTCAGGAGTACTCTGACATGAAACCGTTCACCCCCTCGTTGATTATCGATGAAATTTTTGGAGATGAGAAGTAATGGGACTTGACAATCTTTCCAACTCCTTAAAGGATGCAATGAAAAAACTTGCCGGAAAAACGGTCATCGACCGTGCGGCAGTGGATGAACTTGTCCGCGACTTGCAGCGTGCCCTGCTTTCCGCGGATGTGAACGTGAAGCTGGTCATGCAGCTGTCCCAGTCGATTAAGGCCCGGGCACTGGACGAGGATCTTCCGAAAGGCATCAACGTCCGCGAGCATGTTCTGCGGATTGTGTATCAGGAACTGGTCAACCTTGTCGGCAAAGAGGCCGAGCTGTCTCTTCGCCCGCAGAAAATTCTGATGGCAGGTCTCCAAGGTTCCGGTAAGACGACAACGACCGGTAAACTCTGCCGATACTTCCAACGCAAAGGTCTGAAGGTTGGAGCAATTGGTGCTGACAACTTCCGGCCCGGAGCGTATGCCCAGCTTGAGACGCTGTGTAAAAAGATCAATGTGCCCTGTTACGGAGATCCGAAAGAAAAGGATGCCGTAAAGATCACCCGTGACGGCCTTGCGGCGCTGAAGGATGTTGAAGTCATCATCGTCGACACGGCTGGCCGCCACGCTCTTGAGGATGATCTGATCGAAGAGATTTCGCAGATCAATGAACTCCTGCAACCAGATCATCGCTGGCTGGTTATCGACGCGGCTCTTGGTCAGGCTGCACGCGATCAGGCAAAACGATTCCATGAAGCGATTGGGATCGACGGCGTGATCGTCACCAAGATGGATGGTACGGCAAAAGGCGGAGGCGCAATGTCTGCGGTCGCTGAGACGGGTTCGGGCATTGTTTTTATCGGTAACGGTGAAACGATTGAGGATCTGGAAAGATTTGATGCGAATGGTTTCATCTCCCGCCTGCTTGGCATGGGAGATCTGAAGGCACTTGTCGAGAAAGCCGAAGAAGCGATCAAGCCTGAGGATGTGGATGTCAACGCGATGCTTCGCGGCAAGTTCACGCTGAATGATATGTATAAGCAGCTTGAAGCAGTGCAGAAGATGGGTCCGTTAAAGCAGGTCCTGTCCATGCTGCCGCTCGGCGGAATGAATGTTCCTTCCGAGGCGCTTGACGGGACTGCTGACCGGATGAAAAAGTTCCGGATCATCATGGACTCAATGACGCCCGAGGAGCTGGACGATCCTTCTCTCATCAACACTTCCCGCATGACCCGTGTTGCAAAAGGAGCGGGCGCAACCATCGACGAAGTCCGCGAGTTGATCAAATACTACAAGATGATGCAAAAAACTCTGAAAGGATTCCGCGGCAACCGGATGGCAATGAACAAGATGATGAAGCAGATGAGTAAGGGCGGCGGGGACTTCGGCGGTATGGGGCCGATGTGATTAAAAAAATCAGAATTATTTTTTCCCTTTCTCTTTTTGATATTTTGGTTTTGACTCGCCGACACTGATCACTGACTCCCGAACCGAACGAATATAGTGTGGGTCCTGCGATTGATTGAGTTGAGATGTAAGAAGAGAAATTCGTTTATCTTTTTCTGCAAGAAGTTTTTCATAAACTTCAACCTGCTTATCCCGCGAACTCTGCAGATCACTGACCCTTTCCTCCAGCATACTGATAGTTTGCTGCGCCTGATCTAATTTGTTCAGGATGTTTTCGGCGTCTCCGTCAACCTGCATCCAGTAGTCTAAGGCGTCCCGAATAAAATCTATTTTCTTTCCGTCGCGGTTTTTCATATATTCATTGAACTTGGCGATATAGTTGGAGCCAAGACGGATATTCATTTGATCAGGCAGATCTTTTTTCCGGGTTGTGCTCTCCATTGGAGTACAAATATCCTGATGGATAGGTATAAGTATATGGATAGTCAATAGATTATGATTTGCATAGTCAAAGAACTGTCGTTTGACATTTTCTCTATTGCAAATTTACGCTGAATAATTGCCTGCCAGAGAGAAATCTGAAAATACGCAGTTTGTACTGTGACAGAACTAAGTCTGCCCAAACGAAGATGGCAATACTTCCTTTGATGAGTCGTGACGGGGAGTCACGCTGGCTTGTCTGCTGATTGAGATCAATTGATCCGTTATCACATTATACTTGGGCAGGCCTGCTGAAATCGCAGCCGACTTTTTTCGTTTTGGTTCAGGCAGTTCTTCACATGAAAAATATTCAATAGGAGTTACGCGGTGATGAGCTTCATCGTTTGAGATTTTTTCGTCCTTGACCTCACTTAGAGTAACCACGGAATGCACAGACCACACAGAGCTTCACGGAAAAATGAGTCACATACCTTTGGCCTGCTCATTGCTTCGCACGCAGTTCCGTCTTGCTCACTGTTTCGCAGCTTCGCAAAAATGCACGGAGAACGCCTGCGGCGCCGGAATGCACGGAATATATTTTTCATATTTTAAGAGAATAAATTATCTCGGAAATCTTTCCGTACATTCCGTGGTTATTTCAGGCAAAACCATACGTCACAGAACCACACCGCGTAACTCCTATTCAAAAAAGATGCCAAAGCAGTGCTGTTCCCCAACAGATGCCAAGGACGATGAGGGTCAGAATCAGGAACTCTTTCCATGTAGTTTTTTTCGGAACATGTTCCTGATGGATGAAGTCTGAAACTTTCTGACCTGTTGATTTTGTTTCCAAATTCTCTTCCTGACTCGTCTGATTGCCTGAAACAAATGATTCACGCGGGACCGGCATCCATGCCATACTCATCTGTTTTGTTTTAATGGTTACATCTCTCTTTTCATTCGCCTTTTCTGCTGATGATTTCCCGGGACGCAAAAAGATACTCCTGGGCGTATCCGGCATAAGGGCCGAAGTGATCTCTTGCATAGTCACCTGCTTTGATGTAGTCCAGCTTTTTTTCTCCGCCCACATATTTTGTGCGGAGAATTCTCTCAATCCATACATCAATTGGAACCGCCTCAAACTTTTCAAAGGCAAACAACAGCACGCAGTCCGCAACTTTTGGCCCGACACCGTTCAGCTCGCGAAGTTTTTTCTGTGCGTCCATGTAGGGAAGTGACTGAATTTTTTCTGACCAGTCAGGGTTAGCGATCACCATTTCAGCAGCCCCGCAGATGTATGCATCACGATAGCCAACTTTGCAGGAACGAATATCACAGACCTCTGCTTCTGCAATTTTTTCAGGAGACGGGAACGAATAATATTTTTCTCCATCACAAAAAATTTCATCACCATATTTTTCTGCAAGATTTTCTATCCGCATCTGAATGCCGGGAATGTTTGCACAACTCGAACAAATGTACGAGATCAAACACTCCCAAGGGTCCTGCCGTAGAATCCGAAGGCCCTGACATCTTTCGATCGCATCATGAATTACGGGGTCGCAGTCGATGTTTTCGAGAATCGTATCGAGATCATGATCCAGAGAAAAATAGTGAATCAGATCTTTTTCCTCCATCCCGTCAAAAAAGATCACATCCCCTTTCTGCTGAACTTTCCAGACCTCGTCCTCTCCGTATGGAGACGGGGCACACCAGGTACCATTCTGATCTCTCCAGCGAAACGCCTGACCGCAGGAGACCGTTAAATCAAGATTGAATTTGATGTCGTCGAGAGAAAATGTCTGCATAAAAAAGAAAATTATTCCTTTATCATCAGGTAGCCGAGCACAATTCCGGCAACTCCGGCGAGTGCAAGAATGATACCAATAGCACCGAGAACTACTGCAATAACCTCAGGCAGCCAGTACCACATCAGAATAATTCCCACAATTAAAAGCACGATACCAACAAGTAACGTTGCAAGGCCTGTTTTATCCATACATGCATATTATCCGCAAACCCTAATAATTTTACTTTTCAGGGACGAAACGGAACTCTGATGATAACCCTTATCATTGCAGAAAACATACCAAGTAGGATGCTAAGTCCTAGCATGATACACTGTATCAGAGTATCATGCCGGGCACCGAACGAGGATTGCCGTTTATGTTTTGGAATGAGAAAATGGAAACCCTGCGGGGAAAAGAGCTGCAGGAACTTCAGCTGAAACGGCTGAAAGAAACTGTAGCCAGGACGCAAAATATCGGTTTCTATAAGAAAATGTTTGCTGAGGCAGGTCTTCGTCCTGAGGATATTACGTCTCTTGACGATCTGTCAAAGATTCCGTTCACCAGAAAAGCTGATCTCAGGTCCGGGTACCCGTTCGGATTTCTTGCTGTTCCAATGAATAAAGTCAACCGGATTCACACCACATCCGGAACAACCGGCAAACCAACTGTTGTCGCCTACACGAAAAACGATCTCAACTACTGGTCTGAGTTAATCGCACGAAACCTCACCATGGTCGGCCTTCGCGAAGGAGACATGTTCCAGAACGCTTCCAACTACTCGCTCTTTACCGGAGGACTCGGCTTCCATTACGGCGCAGAAAAAATCGGATGCGCTGTGGTTCCGGCAGGTGTCGGCAACACCAAACGCCAGATCGAAATGATTTCTGACTTCGGCGTCAACGCAATTCACTGCACACCAAGTTACGCCATGCATCTGACCGAAGTTGCCGAGGAGATGCAGGCAAACCATGACTCGCTGAAGATTGGTGTGTTCGGTGCTGAGTCATGGTCAGAAAATATGCGCCGGGACCTCGAAACACGACTCAACATCAAAGCATACGACAGTTACGGCATGAGCGAACTGTTCGGCCCGGGAGTTGCGTTCGAGTGTCAGGAACAAAACGGTCTGCATATCTGGCATGACTGTTATATTGTCGAGATCATCGACCCGGTCACCGAGGAAACTCTTGGCCCAGGCGAAAAAGGCGAGATGGTTGTAACCCCGCTCGTCAAAGAAGCAATGCCGCTTCTCAGATACCGGACCGGAGACATCACCATGCTGATGGAGGATGACTGTCCCTGCGGACGCGGTCAGAAGATTGCCCGCCTGCTCGGAAGGAGCGATGACATGCTGACCGTTCGCGGCATCAATGTGTTTCCCTCCCAGATTGAGCATGTTCTCAAGAATATTCCTGAGGTCGGCGACCAGTTTATGGTCTACATCGACCGCGTCAACCATCTCGACGAGATGACGATCGATGTTGAGATCAACAAGAACATCTTCTCTGGCGAACTCAGCGATCTCACAAGACTTCAGAGCAAGATTGGCAAGGCCCTGCACGAGACGCTGACGCTTCGCGCAACCATTCGTCTGGTCGAGCCGGGATCACTTCCCAGATTTGAAGGGAAGGCAAAACGTGTGGTTGACCGGAGGGTTATCTGATTATGGCATACTATAATGAAAAAATTGAAACGCTTCCGAAACTTGAGTTGGAAAAACTTCAGTATCAGGAATTGAAAGTTCTCGTCGACCGGCTTTACGCAAACTCTGCGTTCTATCATGACAGGATGAAGGCCGCAGGCGTTCTTCCTTCAGACATCAAGTCGATCTCTGACATCACGAAGCTGCCGTTCATGCGAAAGACTGATCTTCGTGACAACTATCCTGACAAACTTGTCTGCTGCTCCAAAGAGGATCTGGTCAGATACCATGTTTCGTCAGGAACAACCGGCAAGCCAACAGTTGTCGCCTACACGAAAAATGATCTGGATACATGGTCTGAAGCCGTCGCACGATCTTTAGTTTCCTGTGGTCTTGGCCGCGGTGATGTTTTACAGGTTGCTTACGGTTACGGTCTCTTCACGGGAGGACTCGGTCTGCATTATGGCGGAGAAAAACTTGGCGCAACGGTGATTCCTGCATCGACCGGAAACTCCGAGCGGCAGATTGAACTGATTCAGGATCTTCAGACGACAGCAATTGCATGCACTCCTTCCTACTTTGTTCACTTAATTGATGTCGCAAAAAAAATCGGTGTGGATATTGCAAAAGACACGAAGCTTCGGACAGCAATTCTTGGTGCTGAGCCATGGTCTGAGTCGATGCGCCGCTACATTCATGAACAGTCAGGCGTAACCGCCCACAACATCTTTGGAACTTCTGAAATTTCCGGACCGATGTTTACTGACTGTCAGGAACTGAACGGCATGCACATCTCAGGCGACATCGCCTACACCGAGATCATTGATCCGGAAACCGGCGAGTCTCTTCCGGCAGGCGAGAAGGGCGAACTCACGATGACCATCCTCACCAAGGAAGCAATCCCTATGATTCGCTACCGCATCGGTGACATCACTTCCATCTTCCCGGGCGACTGCCCGTGCGGCAGAACATCTCCGCGTATCGACCGTCTTCAGGGAAGAGTGGACGACATGCTGGTTATCCGGGGCATCAATGTGTTCCCGTCCGCTGTTGAGCATGCTCTCCTCCGTGTTCCGGAACTCACAAGCCACTTTATGCTTGAAGTTTTCCGCAACGGCCCGCTTGATGACATGCTGGTCAAAGTGGAGCTGAAGCCTGACGCAATGACGGACAGTATCAACGGTCTGATCGGACTGCAGTCCCGTGTTGAGCGGACTCTTCGCGATACGCTGAATGTTTCTGCGAAAGTTGAACTTTGCCCGCCGAACTCCCTCCCGCGTTTTGAGGGGAAAGCAAAACGCGTCATTGACACCCGGGTGTTCTAACATGACGAACAGTAAGTACTTCATCAAACAGCTCTCCATTTTCTCGGAGAACAAGTCAGGAAAACTTGCGGCAATCGCGAAGATTTTCCACGAGAGTCAGGTGAATATCCATGCGTTCAGCATCGCAGAGGCCAACAGTTTTGGTGTGGTGCGGGCGATTGTGGACAAGCCGGATGTTGCGTTCGCGGCATTTTCAAAAGAAAACTATGCTCTTCAGTACACGGATGTTTTAGGCGTGAAGATGGCGGATGTTCCAGGCGGTCTCTTTGAGGTTGCAAGCACGCTTGGCAATATCGGCATCAACATTGAGTATGCATATGCATTCCGGACCGGAGAGTTTGGAACTTTGATTGTGAAGGTCTCCAACTCTGAAGAGGCTGTGGACAAAATTCTTGCCGCAGGACTGGAACTTGTTCCGGCAACGGATTACAATTTTTAATTTTTTTTCTTGCAGTGGCTTTGTCCGCGAGGTTCTGTCTCCCACGGAAAAACAAGACGCACGCCGTTCCGTCGTACTCACTGCTTCGCAGGAACACACGGAAATTTTACAGAAAAAAACATCACGGAGCAGACGTGAACATCACGGAAATTTTTCGTCAATTTTTTTCTGATAGGAGTTCCGCGGTGATGAGTTTCATCGTTTGAGATTTTTCTGTAAGTGGTCTCGCTTGGAGTAACCACGGAACACACTGAACACACGGAATTCCACGGAAAAAACACAGAATACCGCTTCGCTTACGAAAAACACGGAAAGCCTAAGGAAGTCGGCATCTCAAAATGGAGACCTATACGCATACCAGTACTCTTAGTCTTTCCGTGTTTTCCGTAAGCGAAGCGGTATTCTGTGTTTTTTTCCGTGGAATTCCGTGTGTTCAGTGTGTTCCGTGGTTGCCCCAAATAAAACCAAGGACAGAGAATCCCTTTTCCTTATGTTATTTCATACCGCGTAAGTCCTATTCTGAAAATATTTTCAAAAGAAAATTAATTTTTTATTGGCGTCACATTTTTTTAAATTTCGTGACGATAATTTTTCTTCACGATTTTTTTTCAAAAGAAAATGAATTAATTTTTTCAGCGTCACATTTTTTTAAAATTCCGTGATGTTCACGTCTGCTCCGTGATGTTTTTTTTTCTGTAAAATTTCTGTGTGTTCCGCTTTTCCGTGGGCGGCAGAAGATCATAAAGAAACCATCCAAAGTTTAATACGTTCTCTCGTGGGAGATACGTAGTAGTGATCTCCGATGAAAAACCAGTATATTATCAAGCAGCTTTCCATCTTTGCTCCGAATACTCCGGGAACACTTGCCGAAATTGCCAGAATTTTTCAGGACAATTCCGTGAACATTTCCGCATTCTGCATTGCTGAGGCGAACAACTTCGGTGTGGTGCGGGCGGTTGTGGACAAGCCGGACGCCGCATACGAAGCGTTTGAAAAGAAAAATTATCTGCTCAAGTTCACCGACGTCGTTGCAGTGAAAATGGTTGACGTCCCGGGCGGGCTGTATGAAGTTGCGTCCAAATTCGGTGCCGCAGGCCTCAACATTCAGTACGCCTATGCATCACGGAGTGCGGAGACGCCGACGCTTGTCGTCTACATCTCCAACACTGACATCTCTCTTGACGCGGCTGTTGAAAAAATTCTTGCGTCAGGCCTTGTGCTCGTGCCTTCCACACAACTCAAGGTCTGATAATTTTTTCAGGAATTTTTGATCGCATCGCGATTACTGCGATAGGATTTTTCTTTCGGATTGATCTTCATCGCCCGCTCAAATGCAGAAACCGCGTCATCCTTTCGTCCGAGGTACGCACATGCCGCCCCTCGTATGCTCCAGACCGCATCATCGTTTGGCAAAACTTCCAGCACAGCATCCGTGAGGGCGAGTGCTTCCTCGAACTTTTCTGATCTCACCAAAAGATTTGCAAGCAGTTTTGCAATCCGCTCATCCGTCGGTTGTGCTGTTCTTCCTTCGCGAAGAACAACCTCTGCCTCGGAAATTTTTCCGAGAACGATCAGCGCATTTGCCTTGTTGGCAAATGCCGCAGCATTGATCGGATCAATTACAAGGGCCGCGTCTGCTGCGATGATTGCTCCTGCGGCGTCTCCCGCAGGAATGAGATATCCGGCTTTGTTTGCATGCAGCTGTGAAGAGTGCGGATTGATCGCCAGAGCATCACTCACGGCAATCACTGCGTCCAGATATTTTCCGCCCGCAGCAAAAAGTCTTGCACGCTCGGCCGGGAACCGGTAGTCCTGCGGAAACATCTCGGCAGACTTTGTGTAGCAACCGAACGCCGCCGTCTGCTCTCCGGTCTGTTCGAGCAGAACTCCGAGATTATACCAGACATCAGGAACGGTCGGCCTGATCTTCAGCGACTCCTGATAGCAGTAGATTGCTCCCTTCGGATCTTTTTGTTCAATTCTTGCGACCGCTTCTTTACACCAGAGTACCGGGTCGGTCGGGTTTGTGACGGTTGGTTTCCTCGCCATTATTTTTTCTCCCAGCGCAGCAGTTGTGCGAGACTGCCGAGTGTTCCGCCGCGGCGAATCTCTTCGCGGACGCGGACCTCGTTTTTGAACACCTCAACCGCACGTCTGGCAACTTCATAAGCCCGCTCTCTTGGGATTACTACGACGCCTGACTGATCACCGATCAGCCAGTCGCCTGCCCGAACGGTCTGGCCGCAGCAGGTGATCTCTGCATTGATCTCGCCGAACCCTTTTGGCTCGCCTGCATTGGGCTGGACCGCAGTTGCGAAAACCGGGATGTCGAGTGTTAGGATATCATCCCAGTCGCGAACCGCGCCGTCAATGACGATGCCTCCGACACCGCGGTTGATTGCCGACCGCGTGGCAAGTTCTCCCCAGGGGGCGATGTCGGTTTTTCCGTCATTGTTGATGACAAGAATATCTCCTCTCTCGCAGAAGTCAATTGCCTGCACCGGCTTTGACCAGTCGCCGCCAAATGTCTGCACGGTTACGGCCTTGCCGATCATTTTGTGCGGAACATGCCGCTCGGAAAGTCCGATCATTGCACCTTTCCGGTAAAGAGCGTCGGTGACGTTTGGGGCAGAGACCGTCTTCAGCAGTTCACGAATCTGATCATCAAGGGATTTTTTCTCCGCAACTTCGATGTTCGGGTTGTCGAGCGCTGCTCGGACTTCTGCAGCTGCGGCTTGTACTTCGGCAGCTTTGATGATCGTTCCTCCAACAATCACAATGTCTGCTCCGCGAGCTGCTGCGGCTGCCGCAGTCTTTGCATTCAGTCCGCCCGCGACTGCAATTTTTACCGGAAGTTTTCCGAGGGCATCAAGAAGGTCAAGCGGATCTTTTCCTTCCATCTGCTGATCAATTCCTACGTGAGCGTTGATGATCTGAACGCCAAGGCCTGCGAGCTCTTCGGCCCGGGCGCCCGGGTCCTTCACGTTCATCATGTCTGCCATTATTTCTACGCCGTAGAGTGCTGCGCCGCGAAGTGCGTCTGAGATTACGGCGTTGTCTGCTGCGGCAAGCACGCAGACAACATTTGCTCCGGCTTTTGCCGCCATCTCCACTTCAAGAGATCCGGTATCTGAAGTTTTCAGATCCGCGACAAGGGTTTTATGGGGAAATATGCTCCGAAGTTTTCTGACACTTTCCATTCCCTCGCTTTTGATGAGCGGAGTTCCTATCTCTATCCAGTCGGCTCCTCCGGCAACCGCTTCCTCGGCAATTTTTTCTGCGCGGGAAAGCTCCGTGAGATCCAGTGCGACCTGCAAAACCGGTCTGACCATGTGAGATAATTTGGTGAAGAAAGGGGATAAGGTTGATGCTGGAGTTTACGGTTCGGCAGTGATTCGTTCGTAGACTAAACAGGCTTCACTTGTCAGGGCATACCGTTTGGATTTTTCTTCGAAGGTTTCTGCAAGAATCCTATCATCAGAAAACCAGGAGAGATACCACTGGACCGTCATTGTTGTCACCTGCATCAACACTGCAAGCTCGTTTCTCGTAGCGTTTGGATGATCATACAGTGTCTGGAAAAAGAAAAATAACCGCTCTCTTGTAATCAGAGAAAATATGCAGTACTCAACCGAGCCTGGTTCCTGTCTGCTGGTGTAGTAGCACATATTTCCATGATAGGGAAATGAGTAGATGATGTACCGCCGTGCAAGCCGCTGCAGATGATAGCTGACCGAGCCGCGGGAGATCTTTACAGAATCCACAATCTGTTGTTTGGAACATCCCGGATTTCTGTCGACAAAGAGATAGATTCTGCCGGGGCGCGAGTCAGGATCAAGAGATCCGGTTTTCCACGCATCCGGTCCATCCCCGAGTGTCATATACAAGGTGTTCTTTTCCAATAGTATATGAAAAAATTGGTCAAACTCTCATACCCTCCTCTTGATGACGCTTCGCTCAATATCTTCTTAAGATGACGAGTCCTGATAGAGAAGTATGTCTGCGGGTGCGAAAATTGGTGCGGCCCTTGTCTCACTGATCTGTTTTCTTCCGGCAGTGATCTACTTCTGCAACTGGTACTTCACCGCTCCTGATCAGCTTGCGACAGTTCGAATTTTTTTCACGATTACGATTTTTCTCACGGCAATCGGCGGACTGTTGTATCTGGCTTTCTCCTCGTCAAGACAGTGGCAGTTTTTGGTGCTGTTTGTGCTTGCCACGCTTGGTGTAGCGGTCTATGCAGGATGGTATCTGACAGATTACAATGCCGCATTTATCTGGACGACACCGTTTGCGATTCTTGCTGTGCCGTTCATTCTTGCGATGCCGAAAAATCCGTTTCTTCGATCAGCCCCGGAAAAACTTGCCGCGATCGGCAGTCTTGCAGGGCTCTGCATTCTCTTCTTCCGTATTCTGCAGATGACTGTTCCAGGCGTTGAAGAGTTTGTCTCAACATTATCAGGAATCATTCTTCTTGACATCTGCGTTGCAGTTTATCTGATCTCTTTCCTCCTTCTTGGTGCTTCCATACTTTTTGTCTGCGTGTTCGGCCCGGTCATACCACGCGTCCCTCACAAAAATTTTTCATGGAACCATCCGGCATTTGTTCTGATGTCTCTGCCGTTCTTCCTGATGATTCCTGTACTGTTTGGAAAACTTGGCGGAATGAATGGTCTCTTTGATCAGATTCTAATCGTAGGATTCTATTTCCTCGGACTCTTTGGCGTCCTCTGGTATCTGGCATCCAAAAAATCTGCGAGATGGTGGTATGCTCTGCCGTACGTGTTGTGCTCAGCCGTGATCATTGTTGCCGCAGTACTGTTTGGTGCGGATAACCTGCTGATGTTTTTCCCGTTCGGATGGGCAGTGCTGCCGATACTCTGTCTGTGTATGGATGCAGAGAGATTTGACGGAGTTTCTTTTGCAACTGTGGTGTTTGCAGCCGCTGTTACCACACTGCCGTTTCTCTACTTTGTCTTTGTCTCCTTTGGAACGTGGGATGTTGAAGATATTCACCGGAATTATCTGGGAACCCTGATGTTTCTGGTGATGGTCATGCAGGCGTTGATTGGAATTCTTACCGCGACTGTTGCGGGTGAAAAAAAGATTAAATTTCCTGATGCAGAAGCGGGAGTCCCGCACGCATCCAGGTAAGGATGCCGCCCTGCAGAACATAGATGCTGGAAAAGTCAAGCTTTTCCATCATCTGACCGGCTTTCAGTCCGCGAACTCCTGACTGACAGTAGATCAGATACACCGTGTTTTTGGGCAGGGCATTCATTTTTTCGACAAAGTCAGGGTCGCGGAAATCGATCCATGCAGCGTCCCCGATGACGCCGCTTTCTTCAATCTCCGGCTTTGTCCTGACATCTATTACTGTTATCTCCCCTTCATCGATCAGATGCTTTGCGTTCAAAGCATCGATCATATGCAGGGGATCTGATGACGGGGTCTCGATCATATCAGTGATATTTCTCGGAAAAGACCAGCTTGTCAAGCGGGGCCTTTTCTTCGAGGGTGATGCCGCCTACGTCAGGAACTCCTGCAGCGACAATGGATACCAGTTTGTAGGTCTCCGGAACGGTGACAAGTTTCTGTACTGCGTCAGCGTAGGGCATCTGGTTTCCTGCAATCCAGCATCCTCCATACCCATAGGCATGCAGAGCGAGAAGCAGATTTTCAGTGGCTGCACAACAATCCTCCACAGCGAACTTCCAGTCAGCCTCGCCAAAGACGAGGATGCCGACAGCTGCTCCTGCAATGAACTTTCCATTGGGTGCAAGCTCGGCAATTTTTGCAAGCGTGTCCTTGTTTTTGACGACTACAAAAATCCACGGCTGTTTGTTTCTGCCGGTCGGTGCTTTGGACGCACACTCCAGGGATTTCCGAATAAACTCCTGCGGAATTTCCTCATCCTTGAACTTGCGGACACTGTGCCGTGACTGGATAATGGTAACTCCAAAGTTTGCGATTCCCGGATTTCTCACATTCATAATTACTCCTTATGCAGGAGAAGTAAAGAGTCTTTCTGAATAGGTAGAAAATATCTGCGGGAATTTTTTTGAGCAGGAGTTATGCGGTGTGATTCTGATCTATAGGGCTTTGCTTTGAGTAACCACGGAATGCACAGAGCACACAGAGCTTCACGGAAAATTTCATAAAATGCACGGAGAACGCCTGCGGCGCCGGAATGCACGGAAAGATTTTCGAGGAAATTTATTTCTCATAGGAGTTACGCGGTGATGAGTTTCGTTGCGGATTTTTCTGTAGGTGGTCTCGCTTGGAGTAACCACGTATCGCATGCCTTTGGCCTGCTCACCGCTTCGCGGGAACACACTGAACACACGAAATTCCACGGAAAAAACACAGAATACCGCTTCGCTTACGGAAAACACAGAAAGCCTAAGGAAATTGGCATTTCAAAGTGGTGACATCTACACATATCCGTACACTTAGGCTTTCCGTGTTTTCCGTAAACGAAGCGGTATTCTGTGTTTTTTCCGTGGAATTCCGTGTGTTCAGTGTGTTCCGTGGTTACCCCAAACAAAACCAAGGACAGAGAATCCCTTTTCCTTATGCTATTTCATACCGCGTAAGCCCTATTCTCAATTATTTTTCCAATAAAGTTACGCTGTGTGATTCCGCGAAGTGGTGTAGATCTCAAAAAATCAAAAATATATTCCGTGCATTCTGGCGCCGCAGGCGTTCTCCGTGCATTTTTGTTTTCCGTGAAACTCCGTGTGCTCTGTGCATTCTGTGGTTACTCCAAGAAAAATTATTTTGAAAAAAAAATTTTCAAATAAAAAAAGATTAGATCCAGCCGGTCAGAAACTGCCAGAGGTTTGCAAGACCGGTCATGAGAATCTGCGTCATCATCTCAAGGTCAACGCCGAGAAGCGGCGTTAAGAAGATGAAGAAACAAAACGTTGCCGCCATACTTCCGATGTTGGCGCATGCCGCAACAAGCAGAATGCGAAACAGGGGGACGGAAAGCATCTCGCTAACGGTGTCGGCTTTTGCAATTGCTTTCAGATCTCCTGCGGTTGGCGGCCGCATCTTTGCCTCAACAATTGCCGCGAACCATCCTGCGGCAAGGAACGGATTCAGCGATGTCATCCATGCGAGAGCCGCAGCGGTTGCTGCCGAGAGCGGATGGCCGCGGGCGAGAAGTGTTGCAGCACCGGCAAACAATGCATGCAGCAGCACCCAGTAGATGATTGCCCAGATGAGCAGCTCGGTTGCACCGGAGAATGCGATCGCAAGAATGATCACGGCAAACATTACGACGAAAAGTCCGCCGATTATTTTTCCCCATGGATAGCGTTTGGGGCGGGCGAGGAGTTCAGCGACCGGTGGAAGAGTGGAAGGGTCCTCGCGGTATCTCGTGATGCCGGGCACATGTCCTGCGCCGACAACCACGACCGCACGTTCGTAGTGACTTCTTTCCAGATCAATTACGCCGTGCGCGAGATAGGCATCACGTTCATCGATGAGTGCCCGGGCCCCGTTCGGCGAGAACTTGTGAAACTCTTCGAGCGCCATCTCGATGATGTCAGGATTCGTCAGCTCATCAATTGAGATCTTGTCAATTCCGCCGACCGAATCGTCTTCATCTTCATCGGCAAACATCGACTGCAGCAAAGCCCAGATCAGTTTGATCTTTTCGAGGAGCTTCATGCCTCCCCAGAAGCGTGCGAGCGTGATTTTGATGTCGCGGTCAATGAGAACAACTCTGATATTGCGTTCTTCGGCAAGCCGGATCGCTTCCTTCATCTCAGCTCCCGGTTCAATGCCGACGTTCATGCCGATTTTTCTCTGGACATAAGCCAAAATCCACTGAACCAGCATTAAGGTGAAGTTGCCTTTCAGGAGATCCTTGATCTCAGGTGACTCGGGTTTTTCTGCTGTCGGTTCAATTCCGTTTGCAGCATCCTCTGCCTCTTTCATCTGCTGCTTGAGAGCGGCAAACCTTCCCGGATCCAGTTCGATGGCAATGACGTCAGGGTTATGCGTGTCAACTGCTTCGCGGACTTCGTCGATACTTTTCTGCGAAACATGGGCGGTTCCGACTATATGTATTTCTGTCATAATTTTTCCGGCGGTATGGTAATTAGATGCGCTCCTCTGCTGTCGAACACAATCGTTGACCCTGAGATTATACTATGTTTTTGATACTGTTTCTGGGTCAGAGAAAATTCTTCATCTTCTGCATCCCTTCGTCTCAGAAGATCTTTTGTTATCTCTTCGGCATCTTTTGTTTTTTCTTTGGCTTTGCAGCCAGGGCATTCTGAGATGATGAATTCGGTGTCGTCCAGCATGAATGGATAGGTGCGGCAAATGTGTGGACGGTTCTGATAGATGGTGCAGCGGTTGTTTTTGAGAAATATGCAGTTGCTGTCTGCACTTCTGCGAATCACCCATCCAAAGGTGATTCGAGCGTCCGTCTCGGTGATCCATTCCGGGTACGGTTCAACGATCTCATTCCAGGCGAGATCTACCGCGTCCATGATGGTTTGAATTTCCGGTGGCGAGACCATCACTTCGTTGTTATCTCCGCTGCAGCATGCGCTGCAGCAGAGACAGTGAAATCCTGCTTCTTCAACACATGTTCTGATGAGTGCAATCTCGTCCATTACTGATAGATCTCAACATGGTTTTTGACGGCAGCCTTGATCTCTTCAGGAGTGCAGCCGAGAAGGCTTGCAAGAAACATTGCCCCGCCAGCGCCTGATCCTTCCTTGATCTCGCCTTTTGCGTAGCGGGCAAGGCCTGCATGACCGAGCTCGTCAAATCCGGGATCAACATAGTAGGCATCAGCGCCAATTGCCGCAGCGGTTTCGCGGAATGTTGCTGAAGTATCATTATAGACATAGGAGGTGGTTACGATATCTGGGACAGTGTTTCCAAGAGCCCTGATGACGGCTGCTGCTGCGAGCATCTGGGTTCCTCCGGCGAGGAAAAGTTTTCCTGTGTAGCCTTCCGCAACTCCTGCGGCTACCGGAATCATGGGGTCGCCTATCATCGAGACGATTTTGAGCGGGTCAGAGACTCCTGCCTCTGCAACTTTTGCCACTGCTTCTGTTGCGATCTCTTCTTTTCTGCTGACCGGATTTTCCACCAGACAGCTGCTGACTTTTGCGTTGTAGCCAAGCGCGCGCAGTACGCAGAGTGCGGTTGTTGTTCCGCCCGGGAGGCACTCGCCAAGCACCAGCATATCACTGGTCTGCGAAAGGTACTCGCCGATCCATCTTCCTCTCTCATAGAGTATCTCTGCTTCGGGAACTGCGTTGCCGAGCCGCGGGTCTCCGCCGATTTTGCCACCAAGGTTCATGTGCGGCACGGTAATGTCTGACTCAATGCCGGCAGAGATCATGAGCGGCCGCATGCCGATCAGATCCATCATGGCAAGCGTGAGGACCGCAGGGGTCGGGCATCCGGTCGGTGTGTTCGGCGTGATGTTTGCGGATGTGATCTCTCCGTTGATGATGAGCTCTGCATCAAGCGGGGGAACAAGCAGACTTTTTTCCGGACTTTCTCCGGCACCCGAAACTCCTGGGATAGTGGACACAAGACTGTTCGCAAGGATGAGCGCGAACATGGGAGATTCCGGTTCGAAGTCTGCCCGAGCTGACACAAAAGACATAGTAGAATTTTATTGTGTCTGCAAAGATTATCAAGACCTCTGATTCCCGGATATTTTTGCAAAAATATTTTCTCCGACATCACGCGTGGACGCATTTCCTCCAAGATCAGGTGTGACAATTCCCAAGGCAAGGGTCTGCTGCACTGCCGCTTCGATTTTTTCTGCTGCATCCTGCACTCCCAGATGCTCAAGAAGCATTGCCGCACTCCGAATGGCAGCTATGGGATTTGCAATACCGCGGCCTGCGATATCAGGCGCGCTTCCGTGAACCGGTTCAAAGAGTGCATGATTTTTTCCGATGTTTGCACTTGGCAGCATCCCGAGTCCTCCGGTGAGATATCCGCACGTATCACTGAGAATATCTCCAAACATGTTTGTCGTTACAATCACGTCGTAACGATCTGGATGAAGCAGCACGTCAAGACACAGGGCGTCAATAAACATGGAACGGATCGAAAGATTCTGTGTTTCTGCAACAGCGATGCAGATGTCACGGAAGAGAATGTCTGACTTTAACACGTTTGCTTTGTGTCCGATCACCAGCGGTTTATTTTGATTTCTCTGAATGCTGATCGAACAAGCTTTCTCTGCGATTCGTCTGCTGCAGTCTCTGGTAACCACGCGAAGCGTGGTTGATCTCTCTTCTCCGATTTCTTCAATACCAGAGTAGAGGCCCTCGGTATTTTCCCGGACAATCACGAGATCAACCGATTCAGATTTGACGGGACGAATGTTTGCATAAAGGTCGAGCTCGTGACGTATCTGAAGAAGGATGCTTTTGTACTCCGGGTCAGGAGGGGTGGTGACTGCCCCGAACAAAATTGCATCCATCTCTTTGAGTGTTTTCATGCTCTCTTTGGAACATGCCGAGCCGGTTTTCTTCCACTGATCAAAACCGAGCTCTACTCGGACGAACTCTGCGTCCGGCAAAAAAAATCTGAGAATTTTTTCTGCTTCAGGAATTACTTCTCGTCCGATGCCGTCTCCTTCAACTACTGCAATCTTCGTCATCATCCTGCACCTTTGTTGAGAGATATTTAGCGAGCCCGCCGGCAAGAAGAATCTCCTGCATGCGCATCGAGAGAGGCGTTGCTTTGCAGGAAATATTTTCTGTTGTAATTTCTGCGGTCTCCGAGTTGTATGTGATCGTCATTCCCTCTTCGCAAAAAAAATCTGCTTCAATGATGTAGAGTCCGTAGTTGATGCTGTTCCGGAAAAATATTCTCGCAAATGATTGTGCAATGACTGCACGCACACCTGCTTCCTTGAGAGCCACAACTGCCTGCTCACGTGAAGAGCCGCAGCCGAAATTTTTTCCTGCGACAAGTACTGCGCCGTTCATTTTTTTGGCGAGACAGGGATCATAATCCTCGAAGACATGATCGACCCAGATCGATTTGTCGATGGTTCGCAGATAGCGTCCGGCAATTATCATATCAGTGTCAACATCTTCACCGATCACTACCGCATGGCCTGAGATGATCATTTCAGTCTCCTCCCAAAAGAGAGTCGGGTGATGTTATCTCTCCGGTCAGGGCGCTTGCCGCAGCAGTTGACGGGGAGCAGAGATAGTACTCTGCTCCAACGCCCATACGATTCTTGAAGTTGCGGTTCGCTGTTGAGAGACCAAGCTCCCCTTCTCCAAGAACTCCCATGTGAACTCCAAGGCATGGCCCGCATCCCGGAGGACAGATGACGCATCCGGCATCAATCAGATCAGTGATGATGCCTGACGAGGCCGCTTTGCGGTAGACATCCTTTGATGCCGGAACGATTAATGTTCTGACCGCAACCTGTTTTCCTCTGACGATGTTTGCAAACCTCTGAAGATCTTCATAGCGTCCGTTCGTACATGTCCCGACAAGAATCTGATCAACCGGCGTTTCTGCGTATCTGCTTACCGGAACTGCCGTGTCCACTCTGTTATCCACTGCAAGAAGCGGCTCGACTCTCTCAAGATCCAGATAAATTTCCTTTTCATAATCACAGTTCTCAGGTTTTTGCAGTGAGATCATTTTTTCCTCGACGCCGTGATTTTGCAAATACTTTTTCGTGGTCTGATCTGCATAAAAGAGTCCGGTTTTTGCTCCGGTCTCAATAGCCATGTTGCAGAGCGTAAGCCTTCCTTCCATTGGCATTGCCTTTGCTCCTTCACCGATGAACTCCAGAGCTTTGTAAGTGCCTCCGTCCATTCCAAGATTTTTGACATAAGTCAGTGCGACATCTTTCGCTTCCGCATGACCGCAGAGTTTTCCGTCCAAATGAATGCCGATGGATTTTGGTACGCGAAACCATGTCTGACCGGTCGCCCAGATTCCTGCCATGTCGGTAGCGCCAACTCCGGTAGCAAATGCCCCGAGAGCTCCAAGAGTACAGGAGTGAGAGTCTGCCCCGACAACGATTTCATTCGGGAGACAGATGCCCTCACTCATTATCTGGTGACAGATTCCAGAGCCCACATCATAGAATGAGAGATGTTCTTCTTTGGCGAAACTGCGGAGATGTCTCTGAAGATTTGCGGTCGTTGAGTTGTTTGCTGGAGCGATGTGATCATATATTATGGAGATCTTTTCCGGATTTTTCACTCCTTCACTTTTCATTCTGAAGTTACGAAAGGCTTCGAGTGCCTGAACTCCTGTTCCGTCATGCGCATACGCCCGGTCGACTTTTTTATCCACATAGGATCCTTCTTCTCCGCCAAGTATTCTCACCGAAAGCGTTTCCTTCATGATGCGCTGCTCCTCGTTTCCGCAATAATTTCAGAGAGATACTCTGCGGTTATACTCTGTTTTGCCTCTGCGGCCGCTTTGATTTTCTCAAGAATTTCATCAGTCTGTTCGTTTGAACAGGTGTATCCTAATGTTGTGAGGATGTGTTCGAGTCCTTTTCGTCCGGTATGTTTTCCGAGCATGAGTTTCTGTTTTGCTCCAACCATCTCGGGCGGGTAGTACTCATAGGTTTGCGGGTCTTTGATCAAAGCGGCGATGTGAATTCCGCTTTCATGCACGAATGCATGTTCGCCAACCACGGGTTTTGTTTTGGCAACCAAAACTCCTGAGTACTGTTCCACAAGTTTTGACAGTTTGGTGAGCTCTGTCAAATCGTATCGGTCTGTTTTGTTATGCATCCGCAATGCTACCAGAACTTCCTCCAGCGAAGCGTTGCCGCACCGCTCTCCGATTCCGTTTACGGTTGTGTGAAGCTGAAACGCTCCTGCCTGTGAGGCGGTGAAGGTATTGGCGCTCGCAAACCCGAGATCGTTGTGGCAGTGAACACACAAAGGATTTTTCAGATCCTTTTTGATTTCTCTGACAACGTCATACATCATTATCGGTGTCATGCATCCGATAGTGTCCGCAAAACTGCTGTATGCAGCTCCGCGTTCCGCTCCCTCGCGGTACATCTGTTTCAAAAATCCAATGTCTGTTCTGGATGCATCTTCAGCGGAAAATCTGACGCTCAGACCATGATCAACTGCATAGTCCAGCATGGAAAGTGCCGTGTCCAGCATTTGTTCGCGCGTTTTATGATATTTTACTCTGATATGCAGGTCTGATGTTGCAAAAAATATGCTTACCAGATCAACTCCGCAGTCGAGTGCCGCATCGATATCTGATTGCACACATCTGGCAAGACAGCATATCCTTGAGGGAAGTTCCATCTCTACAATTGCCTTTATGGTCTTTTTTTCTTCGGTCGAAACACTTGGAAATCCTGCTTCGATTATTTCGATTCCGATGTCTGAGAGACTCTGCGCGATATCCTGTTTTTCTTTGCAGGTGAAGGATACGCCCGGAGTTTGTTCTCCGTCCCGCAGCGTTACGTCACAGATTTCAATAGGGAATGATTTCATGATGTTCCTCTTTTGGGCATGTTCCTGATACGATGAGTATTTTCAGTCCGTTTTGTTCTGATTTCAGTTCTTTTTCAAGTTCTTCGATCTCGTCTGCGGAAATTGTTCTCGGATGAAAGCAGGAGAGATACCTGGTAATGTCCGGACATTTCTGTCCGCCGGTCATGGCGAGTGTTCTGTTTTGTAAGATAATGCAGAGAAGCGGATGTCCTTTTTCTGCAATGTCAATGAGAGCGTTGAGTCCTGAGTGCAGTACCGCATAATCTCCACAGAGAGCTACTCCGGTACTTTTTGCGGCTACTGCCGGAGACGAGCCAAGACCATAGTTTGCAAGAGAAAGTGTATAGGGTGGTTTTCTTGCAAGCAGTGAACATCCGGTATCGACAATTATTTTTTGATTGTTTTCTTTCAGGAGAGACAAAAGCGGTTTGTAAGGGCAGTGTCTGCAGAATGTTGTTATGCTCCCCGCATGTTCGTAGCTCTTCGGAATTTTTTGCTGATAATTTTTTTCTCCTCTCATTTTTGCGGTGACGTTTTCCGCATGTTCGCACATTCCTTTCGTTGTCAGATCTTTCGGAAATTCATTTGCCGGAGATGGTCTGCGTGTCGGCAATGTTTGCCACTCGGTTTCTCTTTGAAGAATCGGCGATGCGATTCGTATTACCGCAACACGGGAGTAGGTCTCTGACTTCTCCATGGCAGACTCAACGATGCTGTGAAGTTCATCAGCATTCGGTTCAAAGATCGGCACGTCTGCGAGGTCTCCAAAGATGCAGGAGTTTTGTCTGGTCTGTGAGGCGGAGAGTTCAATGTCATCTCCCGCAACGATTACCACTCCTGCGCGTACTCCCTGCACGGTCGCGGTTACTAATGGATCCGAGAGTGTGTTCATGCCAGCATTTTTCACAATCACTACACTTCGCCTCCCGGAAAGCGAGTCACCGAGGGCATACTCAAGTGCGACTTTTTCATTGATCGTGTACTCTGCGCCACACAGCTCGGCAAGTTCTGTTACCGGATAACCTGGGACTGCGTATCTGGTGTCTGATGCCTGATGGATCGCTGCTGACAGTATGTCTAAACTTCTGGCCATGTTCTCCTCGTACTTTTCTCAGGTCTGGTAGTGCTATTCACGTTAACGGATTTTTCGTTAACGAATTTTCCGTGATCGTACTATGAACGTAACCATATATCTTTTTTTTGTCAGCTCGCTCTGACCCACATTACAAAAAAATCTGATTTTTCTTTCCATTCAGGACCCATCGGGAAATTATTATAATCGTTCCAGACTCCAAGAATAATAGATATGAAGTCAGTTCGTGCCCTGCTGCAGTTTACCACGATCCTTCCTCTGGGAACTCCCTCAGACTTTGATCAGTTTGCGCGCCGGAGCTGGCTCTACCCGGTTGCAGGCTACGTGACCGGAGCGGTCGCAGCCCTTCCCGGTATTCTTGCCTGGTACTTCGGGTACTCAAACTCTCTTGTGATTGCCGCACTCACGCTCGCACTGGCAATTTTCATTACCGGTGCGAATCATCTTGACGGACTGCTCGATCTCGGTGATGGACTCATGGCGCATGGAAGCCGCGAGAAACGAATCACCGCGATGACTGATCGCAATATCGGTGCCGGCGCGCTCTCGCTTGGGATGATCATCCTCTTGATCACCTTCACGGGGCTTGCTTCCCTTTCCCCTCTCGTAATTGCGATGGCAGTTTTTTGTGGGGAAGTGTTTGGCAAAATGGTGATGGGTCTCTTCTCCGCACTTGGCAAACCATTCCATGAAGGAATCCAGAGTTACATTTACGGACTTTCCAAACGAAGGTTTGCCGTCTATACCTGCATTCTTGCGCTTCCGCTTTTTTTACTGCCGGAAAAAATAGTTGTTGCCGCAGGGTTTGCCGCGGCTTTGTTCGTATTTTTCGTTCTCTGGTATGTTGCACGCAGATGTTTTGGCGGCGTGAACGGGGATGTCACGGGTGCAGGCAATGAGATTGCCCGTGCCGCAGTAATCCTCATGTTTGCTTTTTGTATCTGAATCAGCGTCTGCGCGAGAGCGTGGCAAAGCCGGTTCCGGCATCGTCCGCGCACTCGATATCAGTTGAGTTCTTGTCTTCGATAACCGTATTGAACATCATCATCCCTTCCATCAGATGCTGATCCATGGGGAGCCCGCCTTTTGATCCGCGAAGAGACTGCGCGTACGGGTTTGGCGTCACGCGTCTGTTTACTCTGATGCCCGCACAGTGCGCGCAGAATACGCAGGTGCTGTGGACAGATACTTCCTTTCCCTGGCACATAACGGTCGCTCTTCCGTTTTCTTTTTTATTCAGGGGTAATGTCTTCATAACTCAAAATACTGCCTCAAATCCCTATTAGTCTATCGATTTCATTATTTTTCGACACACGACGAAAAATCCTATTTCATAGATTATTTTATATGGTTCCACATCGAATCTGTTATACTCGTATTGAGACAGGTATATGCGCTCTGCATTATCTATCAATGAGTCAAAGTGGAGATAAATTACTATGGCAGCAGAAAAGCCCCACATGAACCTTGCCGTTATCGGTCACATTGACCACGGTAAGTCCACCACTGTCGGTCGCATTCTCTTCGAGAGCGGCGTCGTACAGCAGCACGTCCTTGATGGATACAAGAAGGAAGCAGAAACCAAAGGTAAGGGAACTTTCGAGTTCGCCTGGGTAATGGACTCCCTCAAAGAAGAGCGTGAGAGAGGTATCACCATTGATATCGCCCACAAGAAATTCGAGACTCCGAAGTACTCTTTTACCGTTGTAGACTGTCCAGGTCACCGTGACTTCGTCAAGAACATGATCACCGGTGCATCCCAGGCTGACGCAGCAATCATCGTTGTGTCCGGAACTGAAGGCCCGATGGACCAGACGAAGGAACACGTTTTCCTGTCCAAGACCCTTGGTATCAACCAGATCATCGTTGCAATCAACAAGATGGACGCTGTCAACTACTCTGAAGAGAAGTACAACGATGCAAAGGACAAGATGTCCAAGCTCATCGCCTCTGTTGGTTTCAAGCCGGCCGAGACTCCGTTCATCCCAATCAGCGCATTCGTTGGTGACAACATCAAGACCGCCTCTGCAAACACCCCGTGGTACAAGGGTAAGACCCTTCTTGCAGCACTTGATGACTTCAAGCAGCCTGACATGCCAACCGACAAGCCGCTCAGACTTCCGATTCAGGATGTGTACACCATCTCCGGTATCGGAACTGTTCCAGTCGGCCGTATCGAGACCGGTGTCTTAAAGAAAGGAATGAAAGTTTCCTTCATGCCGGCCAACGTCGAGGGAGAAGTTAAGTCCATCGAGATGCACCACGAAGAAATCCCGCAGGCAATGCCCGGAGACAACGTTGGTTTCAACGTCCGCGGTATCGCAAAGAACGATGTCCGCCGCGGTGACGTCTGTGGTCCGACCGAGAACCCGCCGACTGTTGCAGAAGAATTCCAGGCACAGGTCGTCGTGCTCCAGCACCCGTCCGTCCTGTCTGTCGGATACACTCCGGTCTTCCACTGCCACACCTCCCAGACTGCATGTATGTTCATCTCCCTTGACAAGAAACTCGACCCACGCACTGGTCAGGTCAAAGAAGAGAACCCGGCATTCCTGAAGGCTGGCGACGCAGCAATCTGTACCATCCAGCCGACCCGCCCGCTCGTTATCGAGAAAGCAAAGGAACTCCCGCAGCTCGGACGCTTTGCAGTCCGTGATATGGGTATGACCGTTGCTGCAGGTCTCGTTCTGAACGTTAAGCCGAAGCAGATGAGATAATTTCATCTATCACGATATTTTTTGTGGTGATTGATTATGCAGAAAGCCAGAATACGCCTTACTGGAACGGATTATGAAAAAGTGGAAACGGTTTGTACCCGTATCCGAGAGATTGCAGAACGTACCGGTGTAAATCTGGCAGGACCCATTCCGTTACCAACCAAGCGGCTTATCGTGCCGATCCGGAAGAGTCCGGATGGAGAAGGTACCGCAACATGGGATCGCTGGCAGATGCGCGTTCACAAACGCCTCATCGACCTTGACGCTGATGAGCGTGCGCTCAGACAGCTGATGCGTATCCAGGTTCCAAAGGATATCAGCATCGAGATTGTTCTGGAGAACTAAATGGAGGAAGGGCTTATGCCCGCCCCAACCTTTTTGTCACAAATTCAAAGTCGTGTTCGTATTGAGCACGTGTTTTTTGCTATTCTGATTGTTGCTATAATTTTGAGATTTGCGTTTTTGGATCTCAAGCTGTTTCATCATGACGAGGCTATTCATGCATGGTTTTCGTACAAACTTCTGACCGAAGGAACTTACATTTATGATCCTGTGTATCACGGCCCGTTTCTGTACTATGTGACGGCCGGGATGTTCGCGCTGTTTGGCGATTCAGATCTGGTTGCAAGAATTCTTCCATGCATCTTCGGGGTTGCACTGATTCCATTAGTGTATTGTCTCTACCGGATGGAGTACCTCTCCGGAAAAGTGGCCATTATTGCTGCAGCTTTCATGGCGATTGCTCCTGAACTGATCTACTTCTCACGGTTTGTACGAAACGATATCTTCGTGGTGTTCTTTTCACTGCTGATTGTTGTTGCATTTCTGGCCTGGATTCAGAAAGGAAAGTGGTACTATCTGCTTATCGCAGGAGTCTCCGCAGCTCTTGGAATGTGTTCCAAGGAAAATATGCCGCTTGTTCTTGTGACATTCGGACTGTTTTTCCTCTACCTTGTCTGGAGCAGAAAGTTTGTGTTCCCCAAGATGTGGCTTCGCGATATAGTAATCGCAGTGATCGCATTTGCCGGAGTCATCTGTCTGTTCTATTCATCGTTCGGCGCACATCCGGAAGTGATTTTTACCGCAGGCCAGTCCGCCATATCACACTGGCTGGACATGCATGGTCAGCAGAGAATTGGAGGGCCGCCCTATTACTACATGCTGCTCTTCGTGCTCTACGAACTGCCGATTCTGATTCTCGCAGTTGTTGGAGTGATTCTTTGCCTGCGTCGTCCGAACGATGCCCAGAAACCAAAAGAAGCTGTTCTTGAAACTGCGGACACCGAACTCTTTGAGAGTTCTGAAGAAACAGTCTCCGCCGAACCTTTGGCTCCCGCGAAAAAGAAGTTCTCGCTTGTTGATCTTTTCCGTCGTCCGGAACGCCCTGTCTTGATCAACCGTCAGGAAGAGTTCATCAGATTTGCCATCTACTGGACGATCATCGCCTGCCTCACCTATGCCTACATCGGCGAGAAAGTTCCTTGGCTCTCGCTGCACCAACTGGTCCCCATGATCTTTGTTGCAGCATATGCGCTTTCGTTTGCCGGAAAGTACACCAAGCCTCTGATGATCATCGCGTGTGCTTTCCTCTTGGTCATGACATTCCATGTGGCGTTCACGCCTGCTGACATTGCAGAGCCAATTGTGCAGGTCCAGAACTCCGAAGATCTCGTGGTAATGATGGCAGAAATGGATGCTGCCGACAAAATTGCGATAGCATCCGATCAGGCCTGGCCGTACAGCTGGTACTATCGGGGTGATGCCTGGAATAACATCAGCTATTACGGGAAAAAGATCTCTGAAGACAGTATCCTCTCAGGAAACTTTGACATTGTCATGATGCATGACGGTGACAGTTATGAAAGTCTCCCGGGATACGAAAAGAAAACAATCCGTTTAAGCTACTGGCTTGACGGTGGTGCTACCGGCACTAATCCCGGATGGTTGACGTACTATCTCACACGTCAGGGAAAGATTGGCAGCATCAACACGGATGTGTTTACGAAGATCTCTTCGTAACTTTTTTTTTTGAAAATTTCGGCTTTGATCATAGATTCGTTTATTGGCAAACACTATTTGGTATTGTTTGTTGCTTCGCCCACGACTCGCATGCCTTCGACCTGCTCACTGCTTCGCAGGAAAAAAACGGACCACACGGATATTTTGCAGAAAAAAACATCACGGAGCAGACGTGAACATCACGGAAATGAATTGTTTTTGGGTTCTGTGTTGTTCACGCCTCTCAGTGATTTTTTAATATCTGTGTCTTCCTGCGAAGCAGTAAGCAGGCTAAAGGCATGCGTTCCGTTTTTCCGTGGGAGGCGGGAGTTAATGGGCAACGCCGAAAATTTTATGCGAAAATATTTCTGCACACTCACGTGGAGTAACCACAGAATGCACGGAAATATCACGGAGTTTCACAGAAAAAATCGCATGCCTTAGGCCTGCTCACCGCTTCGCAGAAATGCACGGAGAACGCCTGCGGCGCCGGAATGCACGAAAAATTTCCGAGATAATTTATTCTCTTTTATTCTCTCAAAATATGAAAAATATATTTCGTGCATTCCCGCAAAGCGGTGAACAGGCCGCAGGTGTTCTCCGTGCATTCAGTGATGTTCTGTCTGCTCTGTGCATTTCGTGGTTACTTCACATGAGACCAGAGACAGCTAAATCCTCACATTCAAATTTTTGCAGGTCGATGTAGTACCACAATGACCACGCCCAGGATCGAAAAAGTTCTTCACGCCTCTATTGATAATCTGTATGCAGGCAGTGAGGATTTTCTGCGGGAAATTGAGACCGGTTTAAACAGTACCCGCATCTCGTCACCGCGGGTAGGATATCAGGGTGTTGCCGGATCATTTGGCGAGCAGGCGACATTGGAATGTTTCGGCTCGTCTGCTGATACCATCCGAAACTACAATGAGTTCGATGATGTGCTTGCGGCGCTGGAGGCAGAGGAGATCGACTATGGTGTTTTACCGATCGAGAATTCAACCGCGGGAGATGTTCTGGAGGTCGCAGACATCATCACCACACATAACCTCTACATTGTCGGCGAACACATCATTCGGGTCCGTCACAACCTTCTCGGGGTCCCGGGGTCATCCGTCGAAAACATTCAGGAAGTTTACTCGCACACGCAGGCGATCAGCCAGTGCCGGGAGTTTCTCCGCACACATTCAGGGATGACGGCATACCCGTATGCAAACACTGCGTTCGCCGCAAAACATGTCGCGGAAACCAATGACCCGACGAAGGCATCCATCAGCAGTCTGCGTGCCGCAGAGTTGTACGGTCTTGCGGTTCTTGAGAAAAATATCCAGACAGCGAAAAATAATTACACGAGGTTTGTGATCCTCTCGCGTCACATGGAAATCTCTGAGAAGTGTGATAAGATCAGTCTTGCATTCTCCACAACCCACACGAGCGGTGCACTCTACGGCGTGCTCTCCCACTTTGCCTACAATGGCCTGAACCTTCTGAAAATTCAGTCGCGGCCAAAGCCGATGACGCCCTGGGAGTATGTCTTCTTCTTGGATCTCGCGGGAAATCTCGAGCAGGCAAATGTGCTGATTGCGCTCGGAAAAGTTCGGGAGCAGAGCAGCTGGTTCAAGCTGCTCGGAAATTATCCTCAGTTCCCGATGGAATAAGAGGAGGCCGCACTTCAGCCCACGGACCACACGGACCACACGGATATTTCACAGAAAAACATCACGGAGCAGACAAGAACGTCACAGAAATATTGTTTCGAGTGTGAGTTCCGTGATTTTCTCGTCTGCTCCGTGATATTTTTCTGTGAAATTCCGTGTGTTCCGTTTTTCCGTGGGCGACTCAGAGAGAAGCAACCAAGCAAGTAAGATTATGATTTCATCCTTCCAACATATCCACAATATTATGGCAGATACCGATACTCATTATGCCACGCTGGGTATTCCGCGGAATGCGACCGCCGAGATGATAAAGAAGGCCTACATCGCCCTGGTCAAACAGTATCACCCTGACCGTGCGGGCTCAGACGAGGATAAACAGGATGAATACAACGAGCGTCTGCTCAAAATCATGGCAAGTTATGAGGTTCTCGGAGATCCACAAAAGCGTGCCGAGTACGATGCCTGCCTCTCGGAAAATACTGATGAACAGGTCTGTGCCCCGCGGGGAAAAAAGATGGGCGGCATGCCGATCAAAGGCGGAGACATTGAGACTGATTATCCGATCTCACTTGCTATTGCTGCATACGGCAAAGGAAAAATTCCGATGAAGGTTGCAGGCGAGCGTGTGGTCGTCAAGGTCTACCCGGGCGTGCGCCGTTACCGGCTTGAAGGTTACGGAGTTCCGGTCGAGCCCGGAAAACCACGCGGCGATCTTTATGTGAATCTGAAAATTATTCCCGAAGAGAACTGGGAGCTTGATGATGTGACCAACAATCTGATCAGAAAACTCCAGATAACCCCTAAGCAGGCCGAACGCGGAGGACCGGTTCCTGTTCAGCTGCTGTTCAATAAAATACTCAAGGTCACCGTTCCGGCAGATTCGAAAACTGGTGACCGGTTTGCCCCGCCGGAAGGAAAGGGGCTTGGCGTGATGTCGCCGAAAAAGAAGGGAGATCTGATCATCGAAGTGGAAGTTGCAGAGAAGAAAGGATTTTTGTCCGGAATTTTTGGGAAGTGAGAGAGATGACTGAAAAAAAACCCGGTAACCTGACGGCTGCTGATTTTTATCATGCGATGTACAGACGATTCGACGCGGCCGCAGCAGAAGGAGAAACCGCGCTTGAGATTACCGCAGGTGATCTGCATAAAGTCCTGAAGGCCGCAAACCGTCTCTCGCTCTGCTGCAACTGCCTCTATGATATGCAAAACATCGGCGACGTCATTTTACAGGCGCCATCTGGCGGTGTTGGCGCGTCACTTCTGGTTCACTACGCACTTCCACGCGAGAAAGGTCTGCATCTTGAGAAAAGCATCTATCCTTCCGTGCTGATAAAATCCCAGTCAGAGATGCGGACACGGCAGATGGAAGAGCTTGCGAGTGTACACCCGATCTTTCGCGATCTCGGCATGATCGCAAGACAGAAAAAATCTGAAGTCTCTACCCGCAAACTCTGCGACATTACCGAGGCTACGGCAGAACTTATCTGCCGGATGCAAAAAATTCGAATCGACAACAAAAAATTCGGTACAGTCTGTTCATCCATCGGCCGCACCGGCATCCTGAGTCCCGAAGGATTGTATGCGCTGGACTTCGTGCGCATCATTGGCAACACACATGCACGAAAAATTCCTGACGCGTATCTCATGACGCCCGAAGTGTTTGCCTACGCTGCCCATGCATTTTTGATCTTTGCCGATGAAGTTGTGGACAAGCGGTTGATCTGGTAAAAATCTGAAGAAAAAATAAATTTATAAAAAAAGGACTTACACGGTGTGATTCTGATGCATGCAACTTTGCTTGGAATAACCACTGAATGCACGGAGAACGCCTGCGGCGCCGGAATGCACGGAAAGATTTCCGAGATAATCTATTCTTAATTATTTTCTCAAAATTTGAAAAATATATTCCGTGCATTCCGGCGCCGCAGGCATTCTCCGTGCATTTTCTTTTCCGTGAAGCTCTGTGTGTTCTGTGCATTCCGTGGTTACTTCGAATGAGGCCAAGGAAATAAATCACAAACAAAAACTCATCACTGCATAATTCCTAAAAAAATAAAAAATAAAAAAATATTTTCCAGAACTTACGTTCCGTGATTCCAGCTGGACATGTACTCTTTCTGCTCAGCTGAAAGTTCGTCCAGTGTTGCGCCAACCGCCGCAAGTTTCAGCCGTGCGATGTACTCATCCATCTCTGTTGGCACATCGTGAACGCCGGCAGAAAGCGTGCGCCCAAACTTTGCCACATACTCAACCGACAACGCCTGCACCGCAAAGCTGAGGTCCATCACTTCGATCGGATGGCCCATACCTTTCGGCGTTGCGAGGTTGACCAGTCTTCCTTCCGCAAGCAGGTGAATCTTTTTGCCGTCGATGATGTAGGTATCAATACCGTCGCGGTGCTCGACAGCTGCTGCGTGTTCTGCAAGCCAGATGCCATCGATTTCATTGTTGAAGTGGCCGGCGTTCGAGAGAATTGCACCCGACTTCATCAACGGGAAGTGGCGGCCGGTGATGATGCCGCAGTTGCCGGTCGTTGTAACAAATAGATCGCCAACCTTTGCCGCCTCAATCATACTCATCACATCAAATCCGTCGAAGTGTGCCTGAAGTGCGCGGCGGGAATCGATCTCGGTCACAATCACGCGTGCTCCAAGTGCCCGCGCTTTGGTTGCAACACCGCGGCCGCAGTAACCGTAACCGGCAACCACCACATGACGGCCTGCAAGAAGCACGTTCGTGGTCAGCATGATGGATGCAAGCACGCTCTCGCCAGTTCCGTGCACATTATCAAAATAATGTTTCATTGGCGTATCGTTTACCGCGATAACCGGAAACTCCAGCTTTCCGTCAGCCTGCATTGCACGCAGACGGTGGATACCGGTCGTGGTCTCCTCGCATGCGCCGATAATTTCCGGCAGCACATCGCGGCGGTCGATGTGAACACGGTTGATCAAATCCATACCGTCATCGATCGTAAGTGTCGGGCGGGCATCGAGAACTTTATCGATAGCCGCATAGTACTCCTCGGTATTGCATCCGCGCTTTGCATAGCAGGCAATCCCTCCTTCGCGAAGGGCTTCAGCCACATCGTCCTGCGTTGAGAGCGGATTACATCCGGTAATGTAGACCTCGGCCCCTCCTGCGGCAAGTGTTCTAACCAAACATGCGGTCTTTGCCTCAACATGGAGCGCCATACCGATGCGCTGACCTGCAAGAGGCTTCTCCTTTTCAAACCGCTCACGAATCGCGTTTAAGACCGGCATGTACTGTGCGGCCCACTGAATTTTCTGTTCTCCGGTATGAGTCATTGCCACACAAGTTGGTTTTGCAGGAAGATAATAGCAATGATAATTTTTGCAGACTTCCAACTATACCTGCATGGGACTTACACGGCGGGTTATTCCCTGTCTTGATCTCAAAGACGGGAGAGTTGTCAAAGGCGTAAACTTTGAGGGGCTGCGGGATGCAGGAGATCCTGTTGAGCTCGCGCGGACCTATAATGAACAGGGAGCTGACGAGGTGGTGTTTCTGGATATCGCTGCTTCCAAAAATAATCGCGAGACGATGGTTGATGTTATCGGAAGAGCTGCCGACCAGCTGTTCCTTCCCCTGACGGTCGGGGGAGGCATCCGCACCACCAAAGATATTCAGGAGATTCTCCGCGCGGGTGCAGACAAGGTAAGTCTGAACACAGCTGCTGTAAAGACGCCTGAGGTTATCAGCGAAGGCGCAAAATTGTTTGGCAATCAGTGCATTGTGCTTGCCGAGGATGTCCGGCGAAACTATGAGATGCGGGATGGTGTAACCCCGGTTCATCTCCGCGACGGCAGGACCTGTTGGTATGAGGTCGTCATCTACGGCGGCAGTCAGCCGACCGGTATGGATGCAATTTCCTGGGCGCAGGATGCAGTTCATCGCGGTGCAGGAGAAATTCTTCTGACGTCAATGGAAACGGACGGGGTGAAGACCGGTTTTGATCTGGAGATCACTGCGGCAATCTCGGATAACGTGGACGTTCCTGTGATTGCTTCGGGGGGTGTTGGGACGCTGGAACATTTCTATGACGGATTCGTGTTTGGGAAAGCGGATGCCTGTCTTGCGGCGAGTGTGTTTCATTACGGCGAGCTGACGGTCCGTGATGTGAAGGAGTACCTCTCCTCACGCGGCGTTCCGGTGCGGCTGTGAACAGCTGGGACGCGGACTACTCTGTTCGCGGCAGATTGTGGGGCGGTGCTGCGGGAGAACTTCCCGCCCTTCCGACAGGAAGCCGCGTTCTTGAGTGCGGCTGCGGCAACGGCAAGACACTTACTGCGATGAACTCCTGCGGCTGGAATGCTGTCGGCGTTGATATCTCTCCTGCGGCAGTTTTTCTCGCAGAAACCGCAGGATGTACTGCGATCACTGCTGACATCACTGCTTTACCGTTTGCGGATAATTCGTTTGATGCGGTGTTTGTCTGGCATGTGCTCGGTCATCTGCCGAGGACATTGTGGCAGCCTGCCGCAAGTGAAATACGCCGCGTTCTCACGAACCCTGGGATACTTTTTTTCAAAGGATTTTCCCGCAATGATATGCGGTGCGGGAAGGGAACCGAGATCGAACCTTTCTCCTATCTTCGGGGTGATGGGATTGTCACGCATTATTTTTCCGAAGAGGATCTCCACGAAGTATTTGGCGCAGGAGAACTAACCAGAGTTTCATGGAGTATGCGTGTTCGCGGAACCGAGTACGAGAGGGAGGAGCTGTGCGGAGTTTTTTTGAGGAGTCCGTATGAATGATCCGATCGTTGGCGACTGGGAGAAGGCTGTCTTGTTTGCCGGAAGAATGCACTGCCGGTTTTACCCTGACAACACCGGGGTTGCCATCGGCAAAGTTCTCGGCCACAATATCAATGAGCCGTTTACCTGGCAGTGCAAAGGATGCGGGGTCTATCATATTTGTGCTCACGGACACGAGCATGATGTCTGCCTTTCGGGCGACCGGTTGGAGACCGTGTTCCAGGGCCATGCCCTCGACATGGCGCGGGTCAGATACACAAAATAATTTTTGCAGAAATGAATATTTTGAAACGCGAATAGCGCGAATAAAAAATCGCCAATGGCGATTTTCAGAAAAATTGTACGTGTTTTTCGAACGATTTTTTTTTTCAAACAATAAATTATTCTGGTAAGATTTCAAAAATCGCCATTGGCGATTTTTTTTATTCGCGGGATTCCGCGAAGCGGTGAGCAGGCCGTAGGCATGCGATTCGCGTTTCAAAAAAGTTTGAAATTTTTTAATCCCTGTTCTTGATCTCAGCAGAGATCTTTGTCAGGAACTCTTCGGGCGTCATTGAGACCGTGTTGCTGTCGCGGGTACGAATCGAGATAGTTTTCGTCTCCAGCTCTTTCTCGCCGATGATGATCATGTACGGAACTCTCTCGGTGTACTGGGCCTGCCGGATCATATATCCAATCTTTTCATTGCGGTTGTCAAGCTCGCAGCGAATCTTCGCATCTTTCAGCATCTGATACACCTCAGATGCGTACTCCTCACTCTTTCTTGAGACCAGCAGAACCTTTGCCTGCATTGGTGCGAGCCAGACCGGGAACTTGCCTGCGAAATGTTCGGTCAGAATACCGATAAACCGCTCGATCGATCCAAAGCAGACGCGGTGGATCATAATCGGCCTTGGCCGCTCATCGTTCTCATCAACATATGAGAGGTCGAAGTTGTTCGGCATCTGGAAGTCGAGCTGGATTGTTCCGCACTGCCAGGTACGCCCGATGCAGTCACGGAGATGGAAGTCAATCTTCGGTCCGTAGAATGCACCGTCCCCCTCATTGATCGTGTAAGGAAGATTCAATTTGGTGAGGGCATCTGCAAGACCGTTCGTTGCCGCCTCCCAGTCCTCGTCGCTGCCCATGCTGTCCTCAGGCCGGGTTGAAAGTTCGAGGAAGTACTCGAATCCGAACTTGGAGTAGACCTGATCAATCAGACCAACCACTGACGAAATCTCGTCGGCAATCTGATCTTTTCGCATGAAGATGTGAGCGTCGTCCTGCGTAAAGCTGCGGACGCGGAACAAGCCATGGAGTGTTCCTTTCATCTCATGGCGGTGGACAATACCAAGCTCTGCGAGACGAATCGGAAGCTCGCGGTAACTGTGCGGCTCGTTGGCATAGACCATGAGGGCGCCGGGGCAGTTCATCGGTTTGACGCAGAACTCCTCGTCATCGATCGTGGTCGTGTACATGTTTGCCTGATAATGATCCCAGTGGCCGCTTGTTTCCCAGAGATGGCGATTCATGATCAGAGGCGATGAGATCTCCTGATACCCGTTTGCCACGTGAAGCTCGCGCCAGTACTCAATTAAAGAGTTCTTGACGATCATGCCGTTTGGCAGGAAGAACGGGAATCCCGGACCCACATCCTCGAACATGAACAGCTTCATGTCTTTTCCGATCTTGCGGTGGTCGCGGCGCTCGGCCTCTTCGAGAAGCTTCAGATAATCTTCCAGCTCCTTTGAAGTTGCAAAGGCGGTTCCGTTGATTCTCGTCAGCATCTTATTTTTGCTGTCGTTCTTCCAGTATGCGCCGGAGAGACCGGTGAGTTTGAAGGCCTTCAGGGTCTTGGTGTAAGTGAGGTGCGGGCCCACACACATATCGATGTATTCGCCCTGTTCATAGAAACTCAGCGGCTCGTTTTCGTCAAGGTCTGCGATGTGTTCGGTCTTGTACGGTTCATTGCGCTCTTCCATGAGTTTTAACGCGTCCGCACGATTGAGGATGAACGGTTTTACCGGCAGGTTTGCCTTGACAATTTCCTGCATCTCTTTCTCGATTACCGGGAGGTCGGCGTCTGAGAGTTTGGTGTCTCCCAGATCGACATCATAGTAAAATCCCTTTTCGGTTGCAGGTCCGTAGGCAAATGACGCATGGGGATACAGACGTTTCACTGCCTGAGCGAGTACGTGGGCTGCCGTGTGGCGTATTACGTGCAGTTCCTCTTCTTTTGGGCACTCTCCCGTTTTTCCGTCGTTGTAAATTACTTTCATACCTATTTCCTTGTCCGTGAAAATCAGTTTCAGCGGTATGTATAATTTTCAAAAGCTGATGTGTGCCCTCAGGTTTTGAGGGCATGCAGAGGTGTTCTCTGCTTTCAGCTCAAGATAACCGTACCTGTTTTGGTCTTGTAAGGCATATGTGTTTTGGTACTGGAAGCATTTCATAAAATCATATTTTTTGGCTTTGGAAGAATTTTTTGAAGATCGTCCATGATTGAATATCGAATGTGGGTTAATGGTATACACATCTATATCTGTCATTAATTTGTAATGAATGTCCTATGAGTGATTTTCCGAAAAAATGTGAAAAACTTTTCATTTCTGAGGGATATCCAACTGAATATTCGCATATTGCATGGGGTGATATGAATATGCAGTTTTATGGATATATACAGGGATACAAAAATGCCGCTGACACACTAATCATCCACGCATTAGAAAAAGGCTGTCCTTTTGTTTTAGATACGTGTGTTTTTCCTGTGTGTTTTCTCTATAGACAATACATAGAACTCGCACTGAAGAAAATATATCTTTCAAATACTAAAGACACAGAAGAGGAAAAAAAGACGCACGTTACAATCTTGTCAGCATGATCTTAGGAAAATCTGGTCAAAAGTGAAGGTATTGATTCGCTCTGATTTTCCTGATGATGACAAGTCAGTCCTCAATGTTGTTGAAGATTATATTAGCCAATTTGCCAAAGTGGATAAAAACTCATTTGCATTCAGATATCCGATAACCAAAGATTTGACTCTGATAAATGATAAGGAGAAATTTATCAATCTCCGTAATTTGGCGGAACGCATGGACGAATTAGAATCTTTCTTATCTACTGTAAGTGGGGTAATGTCTACTCATCGTGATTTTGAAAAGGAAATGGCGTTATACTACGCTTCGGAGATGGATGGTTATTATTAATTCAAAAAACGAGAAAATTTCATTTTTACATGGTCTCCACACCCTCATTATAATCTGATTTCGTTCCTGTGATATGCTTTATTAGCGTCAACGCGATGACTACGCAGCCTCAACATGCGGTTAGTTTTGTTTCAGAATTTTGAATTTCCACAACCGAATATTTCTGAAAAAACATAACAAAATTTTAGAAAACGGGCCTAAAGGGATTTGAACCCCTGACCTACGGATTAAGAGTCCGTCGCTATTCCTGACTAAGCTATAGGCCCAACAAAAACATTCAACCACACAACAAAAGCGGGCCTAAAGGGATTTGAACCCCTGACCTACGGATTAAGAGTCCGTCGCTATTCCTGACTAAGCTATAGGCCCTTTTGCGATGCCTGTTGACCTAATTAGATTAGACTCATCTATATTTATAGATTTCTTCACAGCTGCCGTCCTCTCAAGGCGGCGGCGTTGGATCTGTATTTTCTGGTTTTTTTCTGAAAAAGTACCGGTAACACTCATCCAAAAAATATCTGTAAATCTGTAGAGCCTGCGGTTGAATTCTAAAATAATTCGTTTTTATCCGTTCTTTGGAACTCTCGGGCGTACCCGTGAAAAAGATCCGGAGGTCCTACATTAATATCCAAACAGCACAAACATTGGTTACATGGCTGAGAGTGATGGGGTTCTGCCGACTAATAACCAAACTCATAAAAAAATAAAATATATCATCCTTGGTAGCGGCAGTATCGGCTATAATGTCCTCGAGGAACTGAAGGAAAATGACGAGAACGTACTCGTCATCGACATCAATGAAAAGCGTATAGAGGACCTGCGCGATCACCGCCATCAGGCAATGATCGGCGACATGACCGATCCGACTCTTATCACCAAGATTCCGGAGCCGGAGGTTGCGTTTGTTTTATCAGCTGACAAGGATGCAAACCTTGCAGCTGTACAGATCCTGAAGAAAGCGTACCCGCAGACGCATGTCATCGCCCGTGCGCTTGATCCGTTCTCTGCTGATCAGTTGGTGGATCATGGCGCGGATGTGGTTTTGTATCCGCAGCAGGTTGTTGCAAAGTCTGCCGTCAACCACATGAACAATCTGGTCGCTTCACGAAACGCCCAGAAACTTTTCTCACTGCTCAGTTCATGGACCGGAACACTTGGCATCATCACGCACAAAAATCCTGACCCGGACGCAATCTCAAGTGCCATGGCGCTTGCCGCAATTGCGACAAGTGCCTCAGGCGGAAAACTTGCGACCAGAATTCTCTACGAAGGAAACATCGGTCATCAGGAAAATCGTGCGTTCGTCAACCTCCTTGAGATCAAAATGGAACGCCTGACTCCGGAGATATTTTCCACCTGCAACTATCTTGCGCTCGTGGACTGTGTTGCTCCGGGCATGAACAATGATCTTCCGCCGGATGCACCGATCAACATCATCATCGATCATCACAGTGCAGAAGGAATCACCAGAGTCAAAAAGCCTGAGTTCCTGGACTCCCGCCCCAATGTCGGTGCGACTGCGTCGATTATGACACAGTACTTACAGGAACTGTATCTTCCGATCGATAAAAAAGTTGCAACCGCTCTTTTCTATGGTATCCGTGCTGACACCAAAGAGTTCCAGCGCAATATTTCTCCGCAGGATCTTTACAATGCTGCATATCTTCTGCCTCTGACCGACCGCTCGCTGCTTGAGGTTATCATGGCGCCGTCTCTCTCTCAGGAGACGCTGGATGTTCTCGGCAACGGAATTGTAAACCGTGATGTCAGGCACGGCTATCTGTTCTCAAACGTCGGTTATGTCAGAAACCGCGACGCAATTCCGCAGGCTGCTGACATGCTGCTGAATCTGGAAGGTGTCACAACAGCAATGGTTTACGGAATCACCGACACCAACATCACACTTTCCGCGCGCAACAAAGACATCCGTCTGCATGTCGGCGATGTGATGAAGGAAGCGTTTGCTGATATTCCGGGGGCTTCTGCCGGAGGTCATGCCACTATGGCTGCACTCTCCATTCCTCTGAACGCGTTTTCGCTGGTGAAGGACAAAGAAGAGCTTCTGTCGATGGTAATCGATCCCGTGCTCTCCAATTTCATGAGACTTGTCGGCATCTCCGAGGTTGAAGGGGATGAAAACTGAGGAGTGGGAACCTTACTACTCCGAAATTCTTGATTTTTTTGGATTCTCCCGTGATGATGACGAGCGTGCGGCAGAAATTCTTGCTGAAATTCTTCCCCGCGACGACATCGACCTGCTGAAACAGACGATTGCCGGAAACTCCTGCATCGTCTGCGGCAACGCTCCTTCGCTTGCAAAAGATATTGCAAAAACTGATTTTTCGGGCAAAGTGATCATTGCCGCAGACGCCGCGGCACGAATTTTGCTCAAGCACGGACATCGGCCTGACGTCATCATCTCAGACATCGATGGGATGGACGATGATTTTCTGGCGATGAACAACAAAGGAACGATTCTTGTTCTTCATGCGCACGGCGACAATATTCCTCTGGTGAAGTCCTGGGTTCCAAAAGTTGCGGGACCCTTTGTTGCCACAACTCAGGCCACTCCGTTGCCCCATGTCTACAACTTCGGCGGATTTTCCGATGGCGACCGTGCGGTGTTCTGTGCTCATGAACTTGGGGCCGCGTCCGTCTCCCTGATCGGTTTTGATCTGGATGACTCGTCTGTGGATCCGGTCAAGCACGGAAAACTGATGATCGCAAGAAAACTTTTGAAGACCCTTGGCTATGATATCTGACGCAGTAATCATCGATGGCTATGTGGATGAGCCGGCATGTCTCGGCGTTCCGCCGTACATCTCTCCGTACATCAGAACGGTTGCCGGTGTGTTTGCCGAACGAAATATTTCCACAGACTACGTCACCATCGATCAGCTGAGAAAAGATCCGCTGCGGCTCGCAAAACTTTCCGGGCACAAGTTTGTGGTGATGATCGCAGGCGTCACGGTTCCGGGAAAATATCTTGCCGGAACTCCGGCGACCTTAACCGAACTCCAGCAGATAGGATTCATGCTGCGCGGCAGAACAGTTTCTCTTCTTGGTGGGCCGATAGGATTCGGTTACTCGCCAGAGGGTGGTGCAAAAGCTGTTGCTCAGGCGATTGCCGGGTGGTCAGCGATGCTCTCCGGAGAGCCTGCCGCAGCGCTTGACGCATATCTTTCCGGCGGCGAGCCCGACGGTCTCTGCAATTACGCTGACCTTGACCGGTGGGCGGTTCTCGGTGCTGGCATCATCACAAAACATCCGTTCTATCCGTACGTGATGTGCGAACTGGAGACCGCGAAGGGATGTTCCCGCGCGGTCTCCGGCGGGTGTTCGTTCTGCACCGAACCGTTTTACGGCCTGCCCAAACAGCGGGATGCTAGCGCCGTCCGCGACGAAGTTGCGGCGCTTGCCGCATCAGGTGCACAGCATTTCCGGCTTGGCCGCCAGCCTGATCTTCTCGCCTTCGGCGCATCAGGCGGCGGTGAGTTTCCAACGCCGAACCCTGATGCGCTCGCGGACCTCTTCACCAAAATCCGCGAGGCGGCTCCCTCCTTGAAGACGCTTCACATCGACAACGTGAATCCGGGAACCATCGCGCGGCATGAGGATGCCTCGCGCGAAGCGCTCGCGGCAATTGTTGCTGGCCACACCGCAGGAGACATCGCCGCATTTGGTATGGAGTCTGCTGACCCCGCAGTTGTTGCGAAAAATAATCTCAAAGGTGATGCCGACGCTGTGTTTCGGGCAATTGAAATCGTCAACGATGTAGGCGCGGTGCGCAACGCAGGAGTTCCGGAACTTCTTCCCGGCCTGAACTTCATCGCAGGACTTGCCGGAGAAACTCCTGATACATTTTCTCTGAACGCGGCATTTCTCAAAAAAGTTCTTGACGCAAACCTTCTGGTCCGTCGCGTCAACATCCGCCAGCTGATGCCATTTGAAGGAACGCGGGCATACACCGACAACACCCTTGGCAAGCATGACAAACTCTTCCATCAGTTCAAAGACAGTGCTCGCGAATCATTCGACGTTCCCATGCTCGCGCGGGTGTTTCCTGTGGGCACCGTTCTTTCGGATGTCATCATCGAAGTGTCGGGAACCACATCATTCGGTCGACAGATGGGGACGTATCCTATCCTCTGCGGCGTTCCTTTGTCGTTGCCGGTCGGAACCGTGCTTGACCTTGCCGTGGTATCGTACGGCCAGCGGTCGGTGACCGCGCTGCCGGTACCAATTCAGATCAACTCACTTGGCCCTGCCGCGCTCAAGTGGCTGCCCGGAGTCTCCAAAAAATCTGCGGCAAAAATTACTGCCGGAAGGCCCTACCATGATGCGGCAGCTTTTGCAGCAGCTGTGGATGTCCGTGAACTTGATCCTCTGCTAAAACTGATGAAGTTTGTGTAGATTTTACTCATAAATTCGTTTTATTGGCAACTAACATTCGTCGTAGCTCCGCCCACGGAAAAACGGAACGCATGCCTTCGGCCTGCTTACTGCTTCGCAGGAACACACGGAAATTTCACAGAAAAACATCACGGAGCAGACGAGAACATCACGGAAATGCATTGTTTTCTGGTTCCGTGACATTTTTTTCTGCGGATGGCAGGACTTGACAACACCGTTTGTGTAACTACAGATCCTTCCAGAGGGAAAGTCTTGGAATATCTGGATAGAAGTAGCTTGCAAACCGCTCTTTTTGCACAAACCCGAGTTTTTTATAAAAGGTTATTGCCGGTAGATTTGTTTCTGCGACCGTCAGATGAACTGATGTTACGCCATGGTTTCTGAGCTCTCGAAACAGCGCGTCCGAAAGCATTGTGCCGCACTCTTTTCTCTGATAGTTTGACACAACTCCGATCCGGATCAGTTTACCGACCGTTTTGTTGTCGAGGTGCACGCCTCCAAGAATATATCCGATTATTCCGCCGGACTCGTTTTCCGCGACAAAGAAGAGCGAAGGAAAGAGTTCTTCGATGTGCCGGAACAAAATCGGTCCGCCCATCCCTGCAAACAAGGGTGCGTCCAGCTCACAAATCCTGGAATAGTCTGCGGATGTGTAGGGTCGGATTCGGACGGACTGCATACTTTCTCAAGTATATGTGGTTGAGAGATTTTCAACGTATCCCTCGATCCCATAAGTTAACATGAAAAATTACTTATGCCTGCGCGAGTATATGTTTCAAAAGTATGAAGTGGCAGATCTCGGATCTCTTTGGCATGAACGTCTACTCAGACAAAGCAATCTTTCTCGGCAAAGTCGAGGATGTCGTGCTGGATGTTACCAATAAAAAAATAAGCGGCCTCGCACTTACCAACGTGAACCAGACCGTGCTTGACATTAAAAATTACCAGGGCATCATCATTCCCTACCGGATTGTAAAAGAGGTGGGCGATATTATTCTCGTGCGCCATATCCCTGGAGCCTTCAAAGTGGCTGAGCCGCTGTTTGGAGAGTAAGTTTTGCAATGAAGGATCACGAGATTTATTCCGGCCTCATCACCACGGTGCCGTTCGTTTTGCGGCTGGACGGAAGATCCTTTCACCACTTTTCCCGTGATCAGGGTTTTGAAAAACCCTATGATTATAATTTTTCAAAAGCCATGGTAGAGACCACGGCATCGCTTCTGAGCGACAGCGGTCTGTCTCCCTCTTTTGCCTACACATTCTCCGACGAAATAAGCCTCTACATCACAACGCCGGTCTTTGACTGCCGGGTGGAAAAACTTGTTTCGGTTGCCGCAGGTTTTGCCTCTTCAGCGTTTACCCTGCATGCGGGTGCCGCGCACCCGCTCTCGTTTGACTGCCGGGTTGTGCCGCTCGCTGAGTTTCAGCTGCCCAAGTATCTTGCCTGGCGTCAGGCTGAGGCATGGCGCAACCATATGAACGGCTACGCGCACAAACTGCTGACCGACACGGGCCTGTCGGCAACTGTTGCGCAGCGAAAACTGGACGGCATGAAAGCCTCAGACCTGCATGAGTTAGCGTTTTCCTTTGGCGTGAATCTTTCCGAGACTCCGGCCTGGCAGCGGCGCGGGACTGCGGTCTACCGCACCCTCACCGAGAGAGACGGCTACAACCCGATAACGAAGGAAACCGTGCAGGTTATGCGCCGCGTCGTCGCCATCGATGAAAATCTGCCTCTGTTCAAGACTCCGGAAGGTACTGCCTGGTTTGCGGAAAAGTTAGCGGCTTCGCTCTCTGATGTGCAGTCTTAAGATTGAGTACTGCAAATAGTCTTACTGCAATGACGATCACGTTTATCAAGCTTCACGGAAACGGAAATGACTTCATCCTGATCGATGAGATGAAGGGAACCGTAATTCCGGATGACATGAAGGCGCAGTTTGCGGTGAGCTACTGTGATCGCCGGTTTGGAATCGGTGCTGACGGCGTGCTGTTTATTTCTCCGTCAACAAAGGCGGATGTGCGGATGCGTCTTCTTCAGCCTGACGCAAGCGAGGCTGAGATGTGCGGTAATGGTATCCGCTGCCTTGCAAAGTATGCGTTTGACGAGAACTATGCAAAGACCAAGTCCTTTTCTGTGGAAACCCTTGCAGGTGTTCTGACGGTTCGGGCAGGCTATGACTGCGAGGGCTGTTTTGCTGCAACGATAGATATGGGCGCGCCAAAATATGATGCAGCGTCCATTCCTGCGACAGGGCCCGGCGACGTTGCTGCTGACATTGACGGCATGAAGGTGTATGCGGCAAACACGGGAGTCCCCCACGCGGTCATCTTTGTGGATGATGTGGAGGCTGTTGATCTTGAAGCGGTCGCGCCCAAGATCCGGCACCATGCACTCTTCCCGAAAGGAACGAATGTGAACTTCGTGCAGGTGATTGGTCCTTCTTCAATTACGATCCGGACCTTTGAGCGCGGTGTGGAAGGTGAGACCCTTTCCTGCGGAACAGGCTCTACAGCGTCTGCTCTTCTTGCAGCAAAAATCGGCAAGGTTTCCGGCGAAATAATTCACGTGGATACGGTTGGCGGACCTCTCGACATCGCTGTAGGCGATCATGCGATGATGACCGGACCTGCCGAGACGGTGTTTGTCGGCGAGATCTTATTTTAAAAAATTCAAAAAAATATTTTTTATTCTTAGGTGTTGCCCATTGAGTTCTGCCTCTCACTGAAAGCACTGAGCCCACAGAAAATCTCACGAAAAAATATCACGGAGCAGACGTGAACATCACGGAATCCAAATACAATTCATTTTTGTGATGTTTCTGGGTGCTCCGTATTTTTCGTGGGCGGCTGGATCATGGATGAATCAGAGACCAATCCTTATCACCGCTTCCCGCAAATATAACTCCCATGTACATCGGCGTTGATCACGGAACAACCTCCCTGCGTTTTGCGACCGATACCGGAAAACGATTCAAAATATCCAGAGAAGATGCAAAAGAGTTTGTCATCTCGGATCTGCAGAAGATATGTCCGGTTGAAGAGATTGAAGGGTTTGCTCTCTGCTACTCGATGGGCGACAACTTCACCGAAATTACGCCAGTTGCCAAACTCAAAAACCGCGGTGTCATCACCCGTGAAGGTGCGGGCAAACATATCGGCGGAGGAACGCGGGTCTTTGATGTGATCAAAGAGTCCGGCATCCCGGCAGTCGCGGTCCCGGGCATTCACCGGGGTTCGGATACCGACCCGCGATTCAAAATTTACTCGCATCAGACCAGTCCGGAAAAACTCGGCATCGCCTACCTCGCATCCAAAACACTTGGCGACACCTTCATTGTCTCTGACATCAGCTCCAACACCGTCTCTCTCCTCATTGCAAAAGGAAAATGTATCGGCGCATTCGATGCATGCGTGTTTGCTCCCGGCAGCCGTCACGGCGCACTTGACGTTGACGCAATCAGAAAAGTGGATGAAGGAGACCTCACCGCAAACGAAGCCTTCACCACTGCGGGCGTCATGTATCACATGGAAGAAAAATATCAGAACCCGACCGTTGCCATGTGGGCCGCGATGGAATGCGCATCACTTGCCCTGCTTGCTCCCGAAGCTCCGGTAGCACTTGCCGGCAGCCTTGCTCCAGAACTTGCCGAAGAAATTTCTGCGCTTCTGCAAAAGCCGGTCATCGTCTATGATGAGTGGGCCGCATCCGACGGACTCGCACAAATCGCACGCGATGTCTTTTCCGGGGCAAAACAGATTCTCGGCATGCCAGTTTCCCAAAGTCTCAGACGCAAATAATTCGAGTATCGTCGAATTATGTTTCGACCACAAGAAAGATAAGCCCAATCAAACAGGTCAAATCCAAAATAACTAATATACTCACTCTTTTTTTGAAATTGAACGGGTTTGTTCGTGATATTCGGAATCATTAGATTCATATTGATTAATCGTGATAAATTATACTGGTTATTCACGTGAGAGAGCTACGCATCCATGGTAGAGGCGGACAGGGTTCCGTCACGGCTGCGGAACTTATTGCTACCGCAGCCTTCACGGGTGGAGTATACGCCCAGGCGTTTCCGGCATTTGGTGTCGAACGCCGCGGCGCACCCGTCCAGGCATTCGTACGGTTCAGCAACGAGAAGATTCGGCTGAGAAGCCAGATCTACGAGCCGGATTATATAATTGTACAGGACAGCACCTTAATTCACGACGTCAACGTATTTGCGGGAATGTCGGAAGGTGGGATTGCAATCATCAACACCGAGAAGAAAGGAAACTACAACCTTCCAGCAGGTGTCAAACTGATTGTCATCGACGCAACAGCGATTGCTCTTGAAGAGATCGGTCTTCCCATCACCAATACAACGCTGATGGGAGCATTTGCCGCAGCAAGCGGTGAGATCACTTTAGAGGCACTCAAAGGCGCAATTGAAGAGCGGTTCCCGGAAAAACTTGCGGCAACCAACTTCGCCGCAGCACAGCGGGCATACAATATGGTAAAGGAGGGAGCAGTCTAATGCCGCTTGGAATAGGATGTACAGCACGGCCTGGTCAGGGAAGAAACAACAAGACCGGTTCATGGCGGGTCTATTACCCGGTCCTTGACAAGGAAAAGTGTACCAAGTGCGGAACATGCCAGCTGATCTGTCCGGAAGGATGCATCGACCAGCAGCCTGACAAAAGTTATGAGATTGATCTCGACTTCTGCAAAGGCTGCGGCATGTGTGCCGAAGAGTGCCCTGACAAAGCAAAAGCGATCACCATGCACAAGGAGGAAAAATAAATGCCCCTGCAGATGATGGAAGGATCCATTGCTGTCGCGGAGACCGTTCGTCTCTGCCGGCCGCAGGTGATCTCCGCATACCCGATCACCCCGCAGACCCATATCGTTGAAGGTCTCGCATCAATTGTTGCCGACGGACGGCTTGACGCAGAGTACATCTGTGTGGAGTCAGAGTTCTCCGCACTCTCCGCATGTATCGGAGCGTCTGCTGCTGGCAGCAGAGTCTACTCAGCAACAACCTCGCAGGGACTTGCCCTGATGGCTGAAGTGGTCTTCAACTCCGCAGGAATGCGGCTGCCAATCGTGATGGGCATTGCCAATCGTGCAATCTCAGCACCGCTGTCTATCTGGAACGACCAGCAGGACTCCATCATGATGAGAGACTCCGGCTGGCTGCAGTTCTACGCAGAGGATAATCAGGAAGCAGTTGATCTGCACATCCTCTCCTACAAGATCTGTGAGGACCACGACATTCTGCTTCCGGCCTTTGTGTGCTTTGACGGATTCATCCTCTCGCACGTGTTCGAGCCGGTTGACATCCCGTCAGAAAAGGAAGTCGATGAGTTCCTCGGTCCGTTCAAGCCGTACCAGCAGCTTGACGTGAAGGATCCGATCTCGTTTGGAATGTATGCAACTCCTGAGTACTATCTTGAGTTCCGGTACGAACATGATCAGGCTGTCCACCGTGCAGCAGATGCCCTGCGCAAGCATGGAAAAGCATTCGGCGAGAAGTTCGGACGCGACTACTCAGAGCTTGTCGAGGGATACAGACTCGAAGACGCCGAAGTCGCGATCATTGCGATGGGTTCCATCTGCGGAACGACCAAAGACGCAATCGATGAGATGCGTGCGGAAGGCAAGAAGGTTGGTCTGTTAAAGATCCGCTGCTTCCGTCCGTTCCCGGCAGCTGATATTGTAAAAGCGCTTGCACACGTGAAGACGGTTGCAGTGCTTGACAAGAACATCAGTCTTGGCGCAAAAGGAGCTGTAGGAATTGAGGTCAAAGATGCCTGCTACGGCTTAGGCATTCCAATCTACGACTACGTCCTTGGTCTCGGCGGCCGCGACGTGCGCAAGAAGGATATCAAGAAGATCGTAGAGCTTGCCGAGAAAGGTTCAGGCGATATGTTCTACGGACTGCGCGAGGAGTTGTTATAAATGGTAGATCGTACAATTGAAAACTTCGACTGCGGTCACCGCGCTTGCGGCGGCTGCGGGGCATCGTCTGCGGTCAGAATGATTCTGAAGGGTGCCGGAGAAAACACGATCGTGGTCAGCCCTACGGGATGTCTTGAGGTGTTTTCCACTCCGTATCCTGAGACTGCATGGAAGACACCATGGATTCACTCACTCTTTGAGAATGCATCTGCAGTTGCTTCCGGTGTTGAGGCAGCCCTGAAAAGACAGGGAAGACTCGGCAAGGAAAAGGTACTTGTTATCGGAGGAGACGGCGCGACCGTTGATATCGGTATGCTCTGTATCTCAGGAGCTTTCGAGCGCGGTCATGACTTCACCTATGTCTGCTATGACAACGAAGCCTACATGAACACAGGTATCCAGCGTTCCGGAGCAACGCCCTACGATGCTGACACGACGACCTCGCCGTCCGGTGTCTGCTCGACGGGAAACAACCGACCGAAAAAGGATCTCCCGCAGATTCTGGTTGCCCACGGCTCGCCCTATGTGGCGACCGCAACCATGGCATACCCGATGGACCTGATGAAAAAGGTTGAGAAGGCGATGAACACGCAAGGTCCCTGCTACATCCAGGTGCATGCTCCCTGCTGTACCGGATGGGGATATGACGGCGCGAAAACGATGGAGATCGGAAGAATGGCGGTCGAGTGCGGACTGTGGCCCTGCTACGAGATCGTTGACGGCAAACAGACTTCGGTAAAGAAAGTTCAGCGCGTTCCGGTCGATGAGTATCTCAAGGCTCAGAAGAGGTTCCGCCACCTGTTCAAGCCGACAAGAAACGATGCAGAGATCGCAAAAATTCAGGCGATCGCTGATGCCAATGCCGCGAAGTACGGCATTGACATCGAATAATATTTTTTTCCAGAATACTTAATCCAAAGAGCGTCAATATATACGATAATGACGTTCGCAACAGATGTGCTTGCTTTACTTCTTGATCCCAAAACATTCTTTGCGGATTCTTCCAAGACCAGCTCTCTGAAACTGCCGGTTCTGTTTACCGCCATCTACGCAGTTGTCGTGGCAGTGGTGAGTGCTCAGGCATCAGCAGCATCCGCTGAGATGCTCGGACTTGGCAGCATGACCGGGATGATGCAGGGAATTGGTGCGGTCAGCGGACTGATAATGACGTTTATCTCCTGGCTTGTTGTGGCACTGGTGTTCTTTGTGTTCATCAAGTTCATTGCCCACACACAATCAGGATTCAAACCATTTCTCATCGCAACAGGCTATGCCTCCCTGCCGCTCCTTATCGGAGCAGTCCTCACTTTGATCGTTGATATGATAGCCAAAGGAACTTTTGACGGATGGATGGGATTTGTTCTCAACCTCGTAATTCTCCTATGGTGTATACCCATCTGGGCATACGGATGCGCGGCAGCAGGAAACGTTCCGGTTTCTGCGGTGTTCACCGCAATTCTGATCCCAATCATTCTCATGATCGCCTTCACTGCATGGGGGACCTACACAAATCTTGAAGCAATGAACAATCTTCAGACAGGCGGCTTACAGGTATCCATGGGTCCGCAGCGATAATTTTCCAACAATTTTTTTCAATTTTTAATCGTGAACTGTTCACGAAAAAAAAACATCACGACGCAGCCGGGATGATTTTGTCCCCCACGGAAAAACGGAACACGCAGAAATTTCACAGAAATAGGAGTTCCGCGGTGTAATTTTGAGAAGTGGTGAGACTGTCAAAAATGATTTTCAACACGACTCCCATTGTGATTTTTTAAACACGAACCACACGAAAAAACGCAAAACATAAACTCACAAAATAGTACGAAAAATACGAAATAGGAGTTTCGATGCGGCAATTGTTGATTGATTCCAGCAGAAACATTTTTTGATCATCGTCTTTACTTTCAGATCTTAGGAGGTATTCAGTGACCGCATCTGCATTCAAGATCCTATTTCGTGTTTTTCGAAATATTTCGTGAGATAAACAATTCGTGTTTTTTCGTGTGGTTCGTGTTTAAAAAATCACACCGCGTAAGTCCTAAGAAAAAAAAACATCACGGAGCAGACGTGAACATCACGGAAATGAATTGTTCTCGTCTGCAAAAAAAGTTATGGATAAATTGGTTTTCTTCGCAGACGCCAGTACCGGTATCCGGCAATACCGAAGATAACTAACCAGACCACCACAAAGATCGGGAAGAATGTGTCATAACTTACCGGATAAAACCGCATCTCCACATCTTTGGACTCAGTCCAGACCACAACCGTCCCGTAACTTTCAGGATCAAGACTCATCTCCTCAAGAAGAGAGGCCGCCTCATCTCCGGTGTAGGTCACACCGCCATCTCTGACCGGTCCGAGAATCAGATTATTCGTATGAAACGCTGACGGCAGCAGAACGGTTGTATTGAACGGCACCAGATACTGTGCATAGATGAGGTTCCCGTCAATAGGGGCATCATAGGTCAGCGTATAATTTCCTTCAGGAAACTTCAGCTCCGTTGAACTTTTGGTAGTATTTACTACCGTTCCGTTCTCCGCAGTCAGCGTAACATTGTTCGCCTTCAGCTCTCCGCCTTCCCCGATAAAACCGGGAGACATCAGCAGATAGCCGCTCTGGTTTACCAGAGCGGCCTCTGCAAAGAGCGTGCTACCGTCTTCAGACACCGCGTACACCACAGAGTTCGCGGATACCGGCAGCACCAGCAGCGCAGCTATCAGCAGTACTGCGATTACAGCACGGAGAGCAGTGCTTCGATGGTCGGGTCGATCTCGATTGGCGGAGCGCATTGCTTAATCACCGTTTCCGGATCCTTCAACAGGTGGCCGGTAACCACACAGACAATCTTCTCGCGGGGGTCAAGCATGCCCTGTTCGGCAAGCTTGCGGATACCGGCAACGGATGCAGCGGATGCCGGCTCAACACCGATACCCTCATAGCGCGCAAGGTCACGCTGCATCGCAAGAATTTCTGCATCGGTCACGGACTCTGCGGTTCCCTTCGTCTCGTGGATAGCGCGCAGAGCCTTCTCTGCGTTTACCGGAGCACCGATACGAATTGCGGACGCAACCGTCTCAGGATTCTGCTCCACAACAACCTCAGGCAGATTGCCTTTGATCGCGTTCACAACAGGCATCGCACCTTCAGCCTGAATGGCCGTCATCATTGGCAGCGTGTCAATGAAACCGACATCGCGCCACTCGCACAGACCCTTATAGACCGCAGAGATGTTTCCTGCGTTGCCGACCGGCAGAACAATTCTGTCCGGCACACAGCCAAGCTGATCAACCGCCTCAAAACCAATCGTCTTCTGACCCTCAAGCCGGTACGGATTGATCGAGTTCAGCAGATAGATGCCGTGGCTGACACAAAGCTCGTGCACCATCTCAAGAGCGCGGTCAAAGTTTCCGCGAATCGAGATGACTTTTGCTCCATGCATCAGTGCCTGGGCAACCTTGCCGAGAGCCACGTGGCCTGCCGGCAGCAGAACGACCGACGGCATTCCTGCCTTTGCCGCATACACTGCCATCGATGCAGACGTGTTGCCGGTTGACGCACAGGCAACAATATTCTTGCCGAGCTGTTTTGCCATCGAAACACCGAGCGTCATGCCGCGGTCCTTAAAGGAGCCGGACGGATTCATACCCTCGTGCTTTGCATACAGATTCGGCAGCCCCAGCTCTTCACCGATCTTTTTCAGATGGTACAAGGGAGTTCCTCCCTCCTGCAGGGTGACCGGTTCAATTCTGACCGGCAGGAACTCTTTGTATCTCCAGACCGAGATCGGGCGCTGGTTCAGTTCTTTGCGGGTGATGGTGATCTTATCGAGATCATATTTGACGGCCAGAAGATGGCCGCACTTCTCACAGTTGTACACAATTGCGTCCGGAGGATACTCCGCACCGCAGTGAACACAGACGAGGCGATACATGCTGTAAACATTTGGTGCTGAAAGGTTAGAATGTTATTCCCACACCACTTTTTTTGCCGGCACACCGGAAATTTTCAGGAACACAATCCAGAGCGCAACCGGCACGAGAAATGTCGCCCAGTACGCATACGAAGTATCGATTCTGCTGAATAAAAATCCGAAAAACAACACAACCGCAACGACCAGGAGAGTGATTGAATAGATCTTCGGCCTGACATCATGGCCGTCGCTCGTGACCGTGCCACGGACGCGGCGGAACGAAAACGGGTAGAGATAGTGAATGCCTGAGTTGTCGCAGGTATCTTCCAGCAGATGCAGGAAACATCCAAGCAGAAACGCCGCGCCGAAGATCCAGATGAGAAGGTTGTCGCGCAGGAATTCGAGGTACGGAATATAGGACAGCACGAAACAGAACAGCCAGATCCAGAATGTCAGAAGCAGCGACATGCAGATGACACCAATCGGCGAGTGCGGGAGCTCGCGGTGTCCCTGCTTCGGGAGAATTTTCTGACCGAAGATGCCGACAAAGATCATCGAGAGCGGTTTGTAGCAGAAGATGTAGAGAAAGTAGCCGATAACCGGAGTCAGGAAAAATCTCCGGCCTTTGGCTCCCGGAATTGCCGAGTGGAAGATTGCCGACTCGCGGCCTTTGTCCACGTCCGGCGCTATTGATCCAAAGAAGATGCCAAGCAGAATGATAATCGACCATGACCAGTGGATAAGTCCCGCGATCGGGGCGAGAATGACAAGACCGGTCAGGAGGCTGAGTAATATATGGGTTGAGCCTTTCACGGGTTAGTATTGGATGCCCAGAGAAAATAATCAATGGTTATCTGTTCAGCAGAGAAATAGAATACCAGCTATGGTTGCAAAAAAATCCGGACGAACATCTTCGGCACGCAAGAAGAAATCAAAGAATATGCCAAAGCAGATTGCAGCAGCAGTGGTGGTGATTGCTGCGGCCGTCTGTGTGTTGATCTTCGGCGGCGGTATGGCAGGCCCGGCGACCTCGACCACTCTTGCGCCACTCATCACGGATGAGCACGCGTTTTCGATGCATGTGATCGATGTGGGGCAGGCTGATGCCATTCTTCTGTCCAAAGACGGAAAGTTTGCTCTGGTCGATGCAGGCGAGACGATGAAGCCGTCAGAGAGGGAAGCGCGCGACAAACTTTTCGCATATCTTGACTCGCTGAATGTGACAAGACTTGAGTTCCTGCTGCTGACGCATCAGGATTATGATCACATTGGCAGCGCGCTTGATGTGCTGAAAAAGTATGAGGTGGGCACGGTCTATGATAATGGCGTTGTCCACACTTCGGCGACCTATGAAAAACTGATGACTCATATTCTGGATCAGAAAATTCCCTACCGCGTGGTTGCAGCAGGAGATGTTATCACTTCGCCCTGGCAGGGTGTGACGCTTGAGGTTTTGTCGCCGCAAAAAGATCTGATCATGTCAGGCAAAAACCCTGACATCAATGAAAACTCGGTTGTGATCAAAGCAGTCTATCAGAATGTGTCCTACCTTTTAACAGGAGATGCGGAGAAGAAGGCTGAGGAGGCAATGCTTGCGGCAGGAGAGGACCTGAATGCAGATATTCTGAAGGCAGGTCATCACGGAAGTTCGACGTCTTCCACGCAGAAGTTCCTGAACGCGGTGAGTCCTGCAGTAATTGTCATCAGCCTTGGCGAGGGCAATGAGTACGGGCACCCGCACAAAGAACCTCTCGAGCGGTTTGTGCAGATGACTGAACACATCTACCGGACCGATATGGACGGGGATGTGGTTGTGACAACAGACGGAAATGTGTACTCTGTGGTTACGCGAAAAGCCCATATCTACGAGAATGTGATTGTACCGAATCAGGCAGCAGCATGAGTGAGAAGCTGCTGATAACGGTTGATGCTATAGAAGGGGAGAAGGCGTCGCTTCTTCTCCGGCTGCCGGAAGAGGAGCGACCGTTTGGGGTCGTCCCTCTTTCCATGCTGCCGGAGGGCGTAGCTGTCGGCGACATTCTGTCGATCTCGTTTCAGGCCGAGCCTGAGATGACGGAGGAAGCACGACGGCGGGTAGCGGCGCTGCATGAGAAGCTGATGCGAAGGTAATCACGAATTTTTACCAATGCTGCGCATCAGTGATAATGGATAGAAGTTGATTTTAGAAAATTGCGGCTGTGATTGATCACAGCCATCTCGGCCAAGGAAGCCCGAACTGTTTTACAAGACCCGAAATCTCGTCGTGAATTCCTTTGTCAAGTTTGAAGAGGACAACAAAGTAGATGACTGCTCCGACAGCTACTGGAATGAGCACATTGCAGACATTGGTTAGCGGAACGAACTCTTTGTAGATGAAGATGAATGCTGCCATCAGAAGAGCACTTGCGATGATGTGGATGATCGGTTTTGCCTCGAACCTGATAGGGACATAGCGTTTGAGGAAGTGTCTGAGAAGGACCGCATTGAGGATGATGCTGATAAGTGAGGCGACGGCTGCGCCTTCGATGCCGATGAGGGGAATTAAGGCAACGTTGAGAACAATGTTGAGCAGCGCAGCTGAAGCGGTCGCATAGAAGGACTGGCGGGCATGGTCGATAGCGCTGAGGGTTGTTCCAAAGAACACCATGAAGACGTTGACGATCTGCAGGAGAAGCAGAATTGCACAGGCCGTCCCGCCGACAGCAAAGTCAGCTCCGTAGAAAAAGTAGAGCAGTCGCTCAGATAGGAGAATGCCTCCTGCGGCTGTGGGTACTGCGAGAAGAAGTCCATAGGTGATGCTTCTTGTGAGGATGCCTGGAATCTGAGTGAGGTCGCCTTTGGCGCTCCAGTTGCTGAACTTCGGGGTGAGAGTGCTGGCAATCGCAGCAGTGATGAATGTGCCTATTGTGGTGAGTTGGAGTGCCACACGATAAACGCCGACATCACCATTGGTCATGAAGTAGCCGATGAAAATGGTGTCAGTATAGGTGAGAACTACTGAGCCTGTTGTGATCAGAAATGCCCACATTGAGTAAGTGAAAAGACTCTGCAGATGACGGAAACCGAAACGGGCAGGTTTGAATGTGAAATATTTGATGCAGGCGATACCGGACAGAATCAAGCCGATGACAAAACCTCCAAAAAGTCCTGCAACGGAATATCCTAAGAGAACGGCTATTACCTGTATACTGATTCGCGAGATCTCGTTTATTCCTGTGGAAAGATTCCAGATTCCTACATGACCGAGGGAGTATACACCGTAGGTAATTGTGTGACCGAAGAATGCCGCAGCAAGGGCGATGATAATCCACATGACCATGTTGTAGCCTTCGAGATCCACAAAGTACGGGCCGATCACAAGAAGAATGAGAGTTGATACAATGATGAGGATAAGTCGAAGCGTTGCATATGCAGTAAGGTACTCATTCTGATCTTTTCCTTCAGATATGCGTTTGACCGCAGCACTGCCGAAACCGCCGTCACCGATCATGTTGAAGATGCCGAAATATGCGAGGAAGAGGAAATAGACACCCATCAGATCTTTTCCAAGAAGATGGGTAAAGAGCATGGTTGAGAGAAATCCAAGGAGCGTTATCGCTATGGTGACGCTGATTTGAATCATGCTCTGACGCTGGATGGGCGGGATTTCGGAGATGCGGGAAATGATTGCAGGAGGCATCTTTTTTACTGGATGAGTGTTAGTGCTACGAAGTTAAGAAGGAGGTGGGAGGAATTTTACTCTGGTTTTTTGAGCGATGACTAGATCCATTTTTCGTTTTTTTCGATGGTTTTGATCTGAGATGCAGAAACACTTCTTGTTGTAGCGTCTTCCGATCAGGGTATCGATTTTTGCATAGGAAATTTCGGCAGTCGGGAGAGAGAGATAAATACTGCGACAGACGAGAAATACGTGAATGAGACTATATCAAAGCTTCTGTAATTATATCTCCTTAGCGAAATATCCATGAGAAAATAATTCACGTGACATATCGGCAAATTATCCGAATCTATATGATTGTTCAAGGAAAAATAATAGAGATAGAATGAAAGTCCTCATCCTTGCCGGCGGCATGGGAACCCGCCTTGCTGAAGAAACCAATATCATCCCAAAGCCGATGGTTGAGATCGGCGGCCATCCGATTCTCTGGCACATTATGAAGATCTACTCCAGTTATGGATTTAATGAGTTCATAATTCTTCTTGGATACAAAGGATATGTGATTAAAGAGTACTTTGCCAATTATTTTCTCCACCAGAGCGATGTAACGTTTGATATGGTAAATAACTCCATGGAGATTCATGAACAGCACTGTGAACCATGGAAGGTCACGCTAATCGACACGGGCCTTAATACCCAGACAGGTGGGCGTGTGCTGCGCGCCAGAAAATATGTCGGCAACGAACCATTCATGCTCACCTATGGAGACGGGGTTTCAAATATTAATATTCGGGAGCTGATTGAGTTCCACAAGAATCACGGCGGTCTCGCCACCCTGACCTCAGTCCAGCCAGAAGGAAGATACGGGACAATTACTTCCGGGACAGATGGTCAGATATCCAATTTTGTGGAAAAACCAAAAGGTGACGGGGCATGGATCAATGCAGGATTTTTTGTGCTGCAGCCGGAAGTTTTTGACTACATCAAGGAAGGCGATGCTACGATATTTGAGCGCGGCCCCCTGGAATCACTTGCCCGTAATGGAGAATTATACTCCTACCGGCATGAGAGATTCTGGAAATGCATGGATACCCTGCGGGATAAACAGCAGCTTCAGGAGATGTGGGATAACGGAAACACTCCTTGGAAGAACTGGATGGAATGATGTTTGACATCTTTAAAGGAAAACGAATCCTCGTTACTGGTCATACCGGTTTTAAGGGTTCATGGCTTGTTCTCTGGCTTTCGCAGCTTGGAGCAGAAGTACATGGATACTCTCTGCCGCCAAACACCGAGCCAAACCATTACACCGCAGTACGTATCCGTGAACTGCTGAAAAGCGAGTGTCTTGCAGATATACGTGACAGGGAACAACTGAGGAATTATGTGCACGAAGTGCAGCCTGACTGTATCTTTCATCTCGCAGCACAGCCGCTTGTGCGGAGATCATATGCAGAACCGGTTGAAACATTTGATGCGAATGTGATGGGCAGCATCTATCTGATGGAGGCAGTGCGGACGTTGGGAAAACCCTGTACGATGATCATGATCACGAGCGACAAATGTTACCGAAACGATCATCATGTCTGGGGATACCGCGAGTGTGATCCGCTTGGAGGACATGACCCTTACAGCGCAAGCAAGGCCGCGGCAGAGATTGTTGTTGCTTCGTATCGTGACTCCTTTTTTTCTCCGGAAAAAATTGCAGAGCATGGAGTACATCTTGCCTCAGTTCGTGCGGGGAATGTGATCGGTGGGGGCGACTGGGCTGAAGACCGGATTATTCCTGATGCGGTTCGGGCCGTAACCTCAGGAAGATCTCTTGAGGTCAGAAGTCCGCAGGCTGTTCGTCCCTGGCAGCATGTGCTTGAACCACTTTCCGGTTACATGCTTCTTGCATCAAAGATGCTTGGAGGAGAAGAGGGATTGGAAGGGGCATGGAACTTTGGCCCGCTTCCCACGGGGGCTGCAACGGTTCGGGAGATCACAGAGGAGTTTTATCGCGTATGGGGAAAAGGTGAGGCTGTGTATGATCCTGCTCTTGCGAACCTGCACGAAGCTGAACTTCTGCGGCTATCTTCTGAGAAGGCGATGACGTATCTTGGATGGAGGCCTATGTGGGATCTTTCGAAAACGTTGTTGAAGACGGCTGAGTGGTACCGGAGATATTATTCAGGAGAGGATGCACGGGTGTTGAGTCTTGTAGATATCAAACGATATATGGCCCAAATGGAGGGATGAAGATGGGAAAACTGAAGATCATTACAACACCACTGGAAGGGCTGTATGTTGTAGAGACAGAGCCGTTTATGGATCATCGCGGAATATGGGCAAGAATTTTTTGTGAAAACGAGCTAAGAGAGATTTTGCAGAATCGCCACATTGTTAACATCAATCTCTCAAAAACATCTGAACAAGGGACGGTGCGAGGTATGCATTATCAACTCCCACCTATGGCGGAGATGAAACTTATCAGATGTACTGGTGGAAGAATATTTGATGTTGCGGTGGATTTACGAAAAAATTCGCCGACATATCTACATTGGCATGGTGAAGAATTATCAGGAGAGAGTATGAAAATGTTCGTAATACCAGAAGGATTCGCCCATGGATTTCAGGCACTTACAGATAATATAGAAATGATTTATCTTCATACAGAGTTTTATTCACAAGAATTGGAACGAGGTGTCCGATATAATGATCCAGCAATTGGAATTCAGTGGCCATTGAAACCCACCAATTTGTCAGAAAGAGACCAAAAGCACCCGATGATATCCAACGAAGATGCCGAAATTACCATTACTGGAAACAAAAATGACACAATACACAAATGAGCAACAGGATCGAGAAAATATCCTTTCCCTTGTGACAAAATACTATCAAGAACATTACGTAAATCGAAAAAAATTCTCTATTGGAGATAGAATTCCTTATGCTGCACGAGTTTTCGATGAAAAGGAAATGTGCAATTTAGTGAACAGTGCCCTTGATTTCTGGCTGACGTCAGAAAAATATTGTGATCAGTTTGAAAATGAATTTGCTGAATATCTTGGAGTTAATTATTGTTATCTCGTGAATTCGGGTTCATCTGCAAATCTTCTGGCTTTCATGGCACTAACATCACCACTGTTAGGTGAAAAACGCATTACACCGAGTGATGAGATTATAACCATTGCTGCAGGATTCCCAACTACCGTTACTCCCATACTTCAGTATGGGGCAGTCCCCGTATTTGTGGATGTAACATTGCCAGATTACAATATTAATCCAAAAGAGATTGAAAAAGCGATTTCTGAAAAAACAAAAGGCATAATGATCGCGCATACACTAGGAAATCCTTTTGATCTGACTGAAATAACTAAAATTTGTAAAAAACATAACCTCTGGCTTATTGAAGATAACTGTGACGCATTAGGTTCACAATATTTTATTGAGGGTACATGGAAATTTACCGGAACAATTGGAGACATAGGAACATCCAGTTTTTACCCGCCTCATCACTTGACAATGGGAGAGGGTGGAGCTGTATATACAGATAATCCATTGCTGGCAAAAATATTGAAATCAATGCGTGATTGGGGAAGAGATTGTGTTTGCCCATCAGGAAAAGATAATTTCTGTGGACATCGTTTTGATAAACAGTATGGAGATCTTCCAAAGGGATATGATCACAAGTACGTGTACTCACATTTTGGCTATAATCTCAAAACAACAGAGATGCAGGCAGCCATCGGTTGTGAGCAACTCAAAAAACTTCCGTACTTTATAGATAAACGCGTACACAATTGGAACAGACTGTACACAGGGTTAGAAGATTTATCGAATGATATTATCCTGCCTTTAGCAACACATGGCTCAAAACCAAGTTGGTTCGGCTTTTTGATAACAACACGAAAGACAGGGATCAGAGATAGGCTTGTAAGATATCTTGAGGAACACGGAATCCAAACAAGAATGTTATTTGCAGGAAACATCCTTAAGCACCCTTGTTTTTCTGAAATGAAGATGTCAGAAGTTGGATATCGGATTGTAGGAGATTTAACAAATACCGATATTATCCTGAATGATACATTTTGGATTGGGGTGTACCCAGGACTTACTGATGACATGATTGATTACATGATTCTCGTCCTTCACGAATTCTTCGAGATGAAGACTGGGGATATGTCATGAAGATCCTTGTTACTGGTGCAACTGGTTTTGTCGGGCATTATGTAGTACAGTGGTTGGTGGATCACGATTATGACGTAGTCGCGACGGCGACGTCCGATGAAAAAGCAAAGAAGTTTGCATGGTATGATTCGGTGAAATTTGTCGCGTGTGATTATTATTCGGAGGAGAAAAACTTCTATGAATTTTTTGGAGAGCCGGACATCCTGATCCATCTTGCCTGGAAAGGTTTGCCGAACTACATGATGCGGTTTCATCTGGAGGAAAATCTTCCTGCAGAGATGCGATTTCTGCGATCATTTGCAGAGACAAGGAAGACAAAGATTGTGATTACCGGAACATGCTATGAGTATGGTGTGGTAAACGGCTGTCTGTCTGAGGATATGCCTGCGAATCCAACTACTGTATATGGAGTTGCAAAAGATACGCTGCGGCGATATCTTTCATTCCTTGCTGGAGAGTATGGCTTTTCATGGAACTGGGTGCGACTTTTCTTTTTGTACGGAAAGGGACAGAGTCCGAAGTCGCTGCTTCCACAACTCGATGCGGCTATCGAACGAGGAGATACTGAATTTCCGATGTCAGGGGGGGAACAGCTACGAGATTACCTACTAGTGGAAAAAGTAGCGGAATATGTTTGTCGGATTGCTTTGCAGGATGCTATGTCCGGTGTGGTGAACTGTTGTTCGGGGAAGATGATTTCAGTGAGGCAGTTGGTTGAGGAGCGAGTCAGTGAGTTGGGTGCGGAGATTTCCCTGAAACTTGGAGTGTACGGGTATCCCGCATATGAGGGTATGGCATTTTGGGGAGATGTTTCACGGTTACATGAGGTGATTGATGATGCATGAGATGGATTTTGTTGATGAGTATTATGCAGATAAGGATTTGTCTTTGTTAAAAAAACTGACATTGGTTATTCCGACGTACAATCGAAATTACTATCTTTCCCGATGTTTGTGGTATCATGCCCATTTTCCGTTCGGTGAGATCATTGTGGCGGATTCATCTCCTGAGGAGAAAAAGGTGGTGAATCGGGAGACAGTGCAGAAGATACGGGAGAAGTTTGGGGCAAATGTGCGGTACCTGGAGTACGAACCGGAGACTGAGAAATATGGAGGGGATATTTACCGAAAATGGGGGGATGCGGTGCAACATGTGGAGACGGAGTACTCACAGATTGTCACAGATAAAGAGTTTGTTATCCCTACGACATCAGTTGAGTGTATAGATTATTTAAATCGATATGAGGACTATGTAACCGCCCAAGGAGAAAGAAAAATTGCTTATTTATTTACATTTAATAGATGTCAGATAAAAACATGGGGCCATTCATGTTCATTTGACGATGATTCAGTCATTGATAGATTAAAAAAATATAATTCCAATCGGACACCTGACGAGATCTTACTTAATATTCATCGAGCAAAGAAGCACAAAGAATACTATCAATGCTATCATGATTCAAAATTGAACGATTTTCGATTTGGAGAGGCTCAATTAGAATTACAACCACTTTTGGCAGGAAAAGCAAAATATTTCACACAAATGCCTGGGAAGATGCGTGATGTCACTCGCGTGCACAATAATAATTCTGAAAGTTCAAGCACGAGATATATTTCATTGTCGCTCTATCCCCCTGAAAGAAAAAAAAATCTTGTGGCAATACTTAGCAATTGTTTCCAAAATAATCTGAACACACAATCCCATACCACAGATAATCCTCGAAATAGCGATGAAATATTGGAGATAGTGCTAGAAATAATCAAATGGTGGTTTTGTGCTGATATTTATCCACAAAAATCAAACAAAGATATATTTAGAAAATATCCATGTCTTGGAAAAATATGGATGGCTATTCCAACTAAACTACAGCTTTATCTCAGCGTAATGCTTGCTAACGAAATAGTGTTGCGAAAAAATAATATTTTTAATAGAGATAATGAAATCAAGATAATCTCAAAAATGATTAATGAAACTAAACAAATGTACAAAGAGGATATGAAAATATGCTGACATACATCCGAGTTGCCAGGACATGTATTACACAACACATTATTTCATAAATTTTAGCCTGACTTTTCGCAATATCACAAAATGTTTTTATCATTTATTTCCAATTAGACGTTTAAAGAAAAACCCAACAATCACTGGATGTATCTCATGGAAACGCGGAAATATGCATATTTTTCTAAGCATTCCCCCCAGTGTTAGCGCAATTTTATATTGTAACGAATTGGTCATGATGACATTGAATAGAATAACATCCAGCTGACGATTGGCACAAACACAATTCGGATGGTGGATATGGTCAACATCTAGATGTTGTATCTCTCTGCATAGTAAAGAGGTATCTCCACCAGAATAGTGAGCACCCACTACACCAATATTTGATATAAGATTTTTTTCAGGAATTATGCACAGACCATTGTTCATCATAACTGTATACGTCCACTGATAATCCCATGTATCAGGAGTTGATGTTGCATGAAAATCATCCCCATGCCACAGAAGATGTTCACGAAATAATGGAATTTCATCGAAATAGGAATCGTGAATTATTTTATCTGAAAGGGACTCCCACCAGGAGAGTGTTATATCATAAGTCTTCCATGATCTCGCCCATGTTGCCCAGCCCCATATCCATGTCCAACGAGAAAAATCATACGAATAATTCAACTGAACCGTATTTGAAATGAGATTCGTACCTGATATCATCATTACTTGAGGATTATCCCTGTATTTTTGCAGTAGTATCTCACAATAACCGAAAAAATCGTGAGATGGGACACAATCATCTTCGAGAATGATACCTTCTTCTTCATGATCAAAAAACCATGTGATACCAGAACTAATAGCTTTAGCACATCCCACATTTTCATCCAGAAATCGAACATGCAATTCACAACTCCAATCTATCTGATCAAGAATTCGACGTGTATCTGCGCATAATTTGGAATCGCTCAGTTTATTGTCTCGTGGACCATCTGCTGACACATATAGCTTGGTGGGTCGCGCAGCTCTTATTCGATCAAAAACTTGTTGGGTAGTATCAGGTCGATTAAATATGAGCAATAATACAGGCGTCTCAAAGCACGTCTCAGTCATAATCATCGAACTCCAAATTGTAATAACTGCAAAATCCCAATCTCCGGTGTAACATCAGCCTTCCACCGAATCATTGTTTCTGCTTTCAACACCTCCGGCAGTCTTCTAGTCGGATCGTCCTGAGGCATCGGATGATAAGTAAGGTTTTCCTCTTTGCCACATATCGCATAAATCATTTTGGCAAGCTCCAGAATTGTCATCTCATGAGAACTACCGATGTTCACCACTTCCCCAGTACATCCGTCATACGCTGCCAAACGCAACAGACCGACAACAGTATCTGTCACGTAACAGAAACACCGCGTTTGTGATCCATCACCAAATATCGTTACTGGTTGCTCATGCACAATCTGATCCATAAAACGCGGGATAACCCGTCCATAGATACCATCCGCACGAATTCTCGGACCATATGTGTTGAAAATCCGTGCAATCCGGATATCAACTCCTTTCTGACGAAGATATGCCATACACAATGCCTCCCCACCATCGTTTCGCCTCATCATAACATCCGCGTGGTCCAACTGCATTCACATTCCCTCGGTAAGTTTCCGGTGTCGGAAAAACTGTAGGTTCCCCATAAGTTTCACTCGTAGAAGTAAACAAAAATTTCGCCCGATTCTCTGCAGCAATCTCAAGAGCATGCATTGTCCCGGTAGTATTCGATCGGATAATCTCAATAGGGAATTCGGCAAACTCAAATGGTCCTGCACGAGATGCGAGGTGGAACACATAATCAAATGGGCCATCGAGAGAAAACTCCTCAGAAACATCCTGCACTATCATAGTAAAGTTCGGATTGGATTGAAGATGAACTATATTTTCCTCGCGACCGCTGGAGTAGTTATCAAGACAGATTACTCTTGCGCCAAGTGCTAAAAGAGACTCACACATCCATGAACCAAGAAAACCTGCACCCCCAGTTACCAGGACTCTTTTTCCCTCATAATATGAGGGAGATATTTTTGAGATAATTTCGTTAATTTCATTAAAACTCATATTGACCCACCTTCTGAAGTTCTTCTCGTAATATTGGGCCAAATACAGAATGCTTCAAGGTCAACTCCAGATTGGATTTCATCCACCCGGGTTTGTCACCGATATCATATCTAGTACATGCCGTAACAAGTCCAATTGAAGCCTGAAATTTTCGAAGAGCGTCCGTTAATTGAATCTCTCCCTTTTTTCCAGGTTTTGTTTCCTTCAATAGAGCAAATATTTCAGGAGTCAGCAGATACCTGCCAATTGCCCCAAGGTTTGAGGGGGCATCTTTCGGTTCGGGTTTCTCCACAATATCAGTAATTCGATAATGGGTATCATCGATCCGATCACCCGCAATAATTCCATAATCGCGAATTTTTTCCATTGCTACAGGTTCAACAACGATGATCGGTTTAGTGTGCCGAGTATAAGCGCCAGTCATCTGGGCAGTACAGGGTTTCTGTCCTGCGTGAGGAACACAAATGGTGTCACCCAACAATACTGCAAATGGTTCGTCACCACAGTGATGTTCAGCGTAGAGAATCGCATCACCAAGTCCGCGTTGTTCCTTCTGCCGGATAAAATGGATATCAGCAAGTTCCGAGAGGGATTTACTCTCCCGCAACAACTCCTGATCCCCTGATTGTTTGAGATGGTAGTCCAACTCCAGTGAAGAGTCAAAGTGATCTTCGATAGCTCGTTTGTTCCTTCCGGTAATAATAAGAATATCATCACAACCGGATGCCACAGCCTCTTCTACAACATACTGAATAACCGGTTTGTCTACAACAGGCAACATTTCTTTTGGCTGGGCTTTGGTCATCGGAAAAAATCTGGTGCCCCATCCAGCAGCAGGAATCACAGCTTTCGTTACCTGTTTCACCAACATACACCTTCCGCGTCAGGAATAGTAAGGATGTGTCTTCCATCAATAATAACTCTGAATTTCATGCCGTCAAACTCTTCGTTTAGTTGTGAAAATTCCGGCCATTCTGTCATTACAAGGCATGCATCAGCATTTTTCAATGCTTCTTTTGCGGAATTGCAGTAGAGAACATTGGGGAAGACATGTTTCATATTTTCTCCTGCCATTGGATCATAACAGACAGGTACGGCGTTTTTGTCGAGTAGAGATGCAATAACTGGTATGGATCTGGATTCCCGAATATCGTCAGTGTTATCCTTGAAGGCAAGCCCAAGGACGGCAATTCGTTTTTCTTTCAGATCAGGAAAATGTCGTTCCAAAATCCGGATCATTTGCAGGGGTTGAGCTTCATTCACGGCAAGTACTGCCTGGAGGAGAATTGGGTGTACTCCCGCTGCTTCTGATAATACAGCGAGTGCCGAGACGTCTTTTGGGAAGCAACTGCCGCCGAAGCCTGCGCCAGCATTCAGAAAATGGGGTGAGATACGATGATCAAGACCGACACCTTTCATCACTTCATAGACGTCCACGTCCAATTGTTTACAGAGATTTCCGATTTCATTGGAGAAGGATATTTTTGTAGCGAGAAATGCATTTGCCGTGTACTTAATCATTTCAGCGGCAGTGCTGCCGGTGGTAAGTACAGGAGCATCCAGTCCGGAATAGACATTTTTCATTATGTTCAGTGTCTGTTCGTCTGTCGTGCCCAGAACGATTCTGTCGGGATGAAAAAAGTCATCGATTGCCCTTCCTTCACGAAGGAATTCAGGGTTCATACAACAATCAAAGGACTGTTTCGGTAGTTTTGATGCGAGAATCGGGCCAACAATATTTTGGGTTGTGCCGGGAGGAACTGTACTTTTCACAACAATAACCGGATACGATGTGCGTTGCTTTACCAGTTGGTTAGCAATGTTTTCTGCAGCAGAACGAATATAGGATAGATTTGCACTGCCATCAGGATTTGGAGGAGTTCCAACGGCTATGAATATCACGTCACCCTCAGATACTGATGTGTACTCAGTGGAGGCACGGAGATTTTTACCAATATGGTTTTTCAGAAGTTCAGAGAGACCATTTTCATAGATTGGGGGGACAGCAGAATTTATTGCGCTAATTTTAGTTTCGTCGATATCAACAATCGTTACATCATGACCGAGATGTGCAAGGCACGTTCCAGTTACCAATCCTACGTAACCGCCGCCGATTATCGTAATATGCAGAGCAGGATATTTATCGGATTTCTTCAACGTAATCACTCCATAGTTTTTTGGTACACATTCATCGTATCTCTAGCACACTTATCCCAAGAAAATTCGGATAGCTGATTATATCCATTAGAAATCATGTGTTCGATCAATCGTTCATCATCCATTACACTATACACCGCGTTAGAAATTTCAACAGGGTTTTTAGGATCAAAATACAGCACAGCATTGCCACCAATTTCCGGCAGAGAACTTGTATTGCTGCAAAGAACGGGACAGCCACATGAAAACGCCTCTAATAGTGGCAGTCCAAAACCTTCATTGAGAGATGGGTAAACAAATGCGATGGCATTCTGATAGAGGGATATTAATTGTTCGTCATTAACAGTTATTTGGCTGATCTGTCTGGAGACTCCCAATGTTGAGAATAAATCCATTTCTGATTGGCTAAACGTACCCCCACCAGCACATATCAACTTACATCCATCTCTCAAAATGGAGGAGATAGATAGAACAAAATGAAGAAAATTTTTGTGAGGATAGCGAATTCCAACATAAAGAAGATATCGACTTTCGTGACATGCAGATACATCGGTACGTTTTGGAATCAAATATTTCTCAAACAGGGAGCCATGATATACAATGTCGATTAATTCAGGATCAACATCATAATATCCAACGAGATCATTTTTTGTACTTTTTGATATTGCAATAAATCTGGATGCATCATCAATTATCTCAGAAGTATATTTTATGAACTTTACAGCTTTTGGTGTATTTTCAGGATATTTTTCACACGTAAGATCATGTATTGTCAGCACATATGGTTTTTTGCCAATATCCTTCAAAAAATATGATTCCAACCATGTTGGATGGAACACATCGAAATCCTGTTTTTGAAGAAGTTTTCTCGTTTTGTATTCAGCTCCATCAAGTAATCGAGAAGGATTCTGATGAAACATCTGCAATGACAAGGTTACAATTTTGTCGCGAATATTCCATGTGATATTCTCAGGACAATGCTGTAATTTTCGATAATCCTGAGTTACAGACCACATATCTGGGATAATGGGGGTTATTTGATTTCCAGATTGATAACGTGATATGAGTTCTGTAAAATATCGTGGAATACCTGCGTACTTTCCTAAACGAAATGCCTGGTGGTCATATAATACTCTCATATTTCGTTACCAAAGAATCAGTTACAATAATAGTGACCATACAAATATATAATCTATACTTTCGTTTTTTTATTTTTGGTTTCGGAAAACAGTGTTCGTTTCAGAGCTCCAAAATATGATGCGGATGCGCGGAATAGATGATTCATTCTTGTCCCCATGATCATGTCAATGGCATTATTTACAAAACCGCGTTTGGCATTTTGAGCTGCATTATATGCCTCCTCATACTTTTTCTTTTCATTTCCCCATGGTGTCATGGAAAAATATTTCCAGTACTCCTCATCCACAATACCTGAATATGCCTTCCAAGGTTTGACTTTTCCATTAAAATGCAGGATACAATCTTCATAGTTACTCTCCGAGATACCAAGCTCCCGCATAAGCCTATAATCGGTCATTCTCTTTCCAACAGGGAAATTGTACCTTTGACTAAAAAAAAGAGTGTCACGTTGGAACAACATGTTTAAGGCGTCTTGATCGGCATACGGAAATTCAGGATGGTAATATATCAACTCCATAATTTTACTAGGTAATAAATGACCTGAGCGCAGTTTATTCAGATTCATAACTAAAAGTCCAGAGTTAAAATAGATTTTCCAGTTAATGCCTAATGGACGATGAATATCATCATAATATTTTACATTAGATTTTCGTGCAGTATCCAAACAGGCACCAAGACTATGAACACCTATCGGTATATCCCATACAATGGAAATATCAGTTTTTGCAATCATATCACAATCGAGATAAATTATCTTATCCAAGTTCGGTAAGATTTCAGGAATATATAATCGAAGCAATGCCCCCGGAGTGAACTGTTGCAAATTCTCCCGAGTTATGTCATTTACCCACTCGGGAAGTACAACAGAATGAAACAGAATTTCTGCCCCATATTTTTGCCCCAATTCGTAATATTTGCGAATATTTGCAGCAGTATTATCAGGATTCAGGACGGAAAACTTTTCCTCATACAAAAGATGTACCGCAACATGTCTTGAACAGTTGTCCAGAATGGAGACTAAAGTAGTACCGGCATGTCGATTATAATCGTCAGACAAATCCCATGGACTCAAGACAATATGAACAGTATCCAATCCAATCCTCTCTTGTACTAACTTAGTAATTGACAAGGAAAAAGAAATGCCTTATCCTTCATTACTAAAGTACATCCCCCACCTCTCCCGCCACCCCATCACCCCTTCCACATCCAAACCACAACAGCAGCCCCCCTCAAACACCCCGGCATCCGCCACAATACGTCCCTCAGGATCACAAATCATCCCACGCCCCGAATAATCAACACCACAACAAGGATCATACCCAAGACATCCTGCCCCAACGACACACCCGCGATTCTCCAAAGCGCGCGCGCGAAGCAGAAGCTCCCAGTCGGCAACACGCGCAGCAGGCCATGCTGCCTGCACAATCACACACTCACATCCTTCCTTCAGGTACGCGCGGAACAGCTCCGGGAACCTGAGATCAAAACAGACCGCGCATCCGAATTTCACCCCACCATACGAGAAACACACAGGCTCGACCCCGGCAGAGTATCTCTTTTCCTCCCCACCCGGTGTAAACAGATGCAGCTTCGCATACTCAGCGAGAACCTCACCACGAGATCCCGCAACCAGCATCACATTTTGCGGAAGGGCCTGCGGTACATCCCGCGCATATGATCCCACAACCGCAACCCCGAACTCGCGCGAAAGATCAAGCCACTGCCTCTTCACCACATCGCCTGACACTTCTGATGGCTCATCAGATGTCCTCCACCCGGTTGCAAACTGTTCGGAAAACACCACCATCTCTGCACCGTCACCCACAGCCCGCAAAACAGCCTCTCTGGCACGCGCAAACATTGTCTCCGGATCATTCCACACCTGAGCAACCTGAGCGCAGTAAACTCGCATACTGACTCTTCGCAACCAAACGAAAAAAAGATTGTGATGAAATTACCGCGCTGCGGGAGTCGGGCAGACCGGAACCTGACCGCGGCGAATGCGGAGTACCGAAATATACAGGAACACGGACACGATAACGACCATCGAAACCGGAGCAAGCCACGCAGGAATATGCATGCCGAAACCTTCAGCAACCATGATCAAACTCAGCACTAAAACCGAGTACATCGCACCATTTTTCAGGTACACATAACGGCGAATTGTGTCGATGTACTTAATCGTCAGCTCACGAACTACAATCGCACCGAGACCACATCCGATAAAGATCAAGGGAACTGAAAACGTAAATGCAAACGCGCCGATAACTCCGTCGATCGAAAACGTACTGTCAATCACAAGAAGCAGCATCAGTTTCGCAGCATCAGATTTTTCACTGTGACCAAGCTCGGCAGATTTTTTGTCAGCAGACAGACGAAAGCCCTGAACCAAAAAGAACAGAGTTGAACCGGCAACCGCCGCGAATGCAAGCAGGGGATCGTTCTCAAGCGTTGCCCAGACAACCGCCAGCAGGATAACAGAAACAACTGCATAAAACCAGGGAGCCTGATTGGTCAGGAACCGCTCGCCCGGCATGATACAATCCTTCTTCTCTGCAAACAGCCAGTGGCAGAAAAGAAACACCATGAACATACCCCCAAACATCAGGAGGTAAGGGGCAGTGCTTTCCATTGCGGCCATAGCCGCATCATCATCGGTAAAAGTTACCGTAAGAGCACCGATCGGTCCAAGAGACGGATTCGCAGCCCATAAAATCACCCACGGCAAAATACCGCGGACAAGAAAAACCGACAGAAGAATTCCCCATGCAAGGAACCAGCGTCTGGCCTTCTCCTTCATAGTGGCTAAAATATCAGCATTGATGATCGCATTATCGATACTTGCGATCGATTCAAAGATGAACAACCCTATGATTACAACAATAGCGTAAAGAATATCCATTCAAACTACAACGCGTTGTTACGCGCTAACTACTGATATTAAAATAACCAATAATAAACTTTCCTTCTTGCAAAAAAATGAATTGTTCTCGTTTACCGAGAGGATTAATTGATCTTTTCCTTTGTTTTGTTGGACACATACCCAATCCAGACAGTGAAAACCACGGCAATGATCGTCACGAAAACTGCATAACCAAGCATTGCCGGAATACTGCTCTGACTTCCGAAAATTTCCATAAAGATTGTCTGAATTGCTGAGTTCCAGGCAAGAGCTGCCACAAGACCAAACGCCGCGGTAATCAATGCCGCAAGTTTATCAATTACATCAATAGAAAATGACATGCAGGTCTATTGGCAACTGTCGAATATAAATTGTATTAAAGTACCTTCTCAGCACCAGTACCGGGAATCGCGTACTTCTTTTCCAGCCTGCCGATTGCTATCGTTGCGACCGTCACAATTGCCAGATAAAATATGCCTACCGCAGCAAATGCTTCAAAGTAGGCAAAGTACTTGCTTGCAATAATCTTTGCAGCACCAGTCAGCTCAATCACCGTCACCACGTATGCCAAAGACGAGTATTTGATCAGATAGATGAACTCGTTCGATACGCCGGGAAGTGCTTTTCGCAGTGCCTGAGGAATCACGACATAGCGGATTGCCTGAATTTTTGTCATCCCGAGAGCCTGGGCCGCAGTCATCTGGCCGCCCTTAATGGACTGCAGAGCACCGCGGATGTACTCTGAGTTGTAGGCAGAGTTGCAGAGCGTGAAACCAACCAATGCCGACAGAAACGCGCCGAGAACGATACCAATTGACGGAAGACCAAAGTAGATGATGAACAGCAGCACAAGAAGCGGGCATCCGCGGAAAAATATCACATACAGCTGCGCTCCCCATTGAAACGGCTTTGCTCCGTAAACGCGGGCAACTCCGATCAAAAGCCCGAGGAAAAACCCAAGCGGCGCAGTAAGAGCCACAAGGGCGAGGGTAACAACAAGTCCGTCCCAAAGTGCGGGAAGAAGAATGTTTACCCAGAACGGGATGTCGAGTTCAAGCCAGCTGAGATCCATTGTTACTCTTGATAAGTTCCCATAAATGCACGGGTGCGTTCAAATGACGGGCTGGTCGGGATATCGGCAGGTCGGCCGCGTTCAACGATCTCACCGTTTTCCATAAACAGAATATCGGTCGCAAACGAAGTTGCAAAATGCATTTCGTGTGTCACAATCAGCATGGTCATGCCGTCAGCCGCAAGTTTTCGCATGACTTCAAGGACCTCGCGTTTGAGTTCAGGATCGAGAGCTGACGTCGGCTCATCAAAGAGCATGACATCAGGGTCCATCGCAAGAGCTCTGGCAATGGACACGCGCTGCGCCTGACCTCCGGAAAGCTGTGCAGGATAATAATCTGCACGATCGGCCAGACCCACACGCTCAAGCTCGAACATTGCTTTTTTTCGCGCCTCGGCCTTGTCCATCTTTTTGACTTTGAGAAGTGCAATCTCCACGTTGCGAACAGCAGTCAGATGATCAAAGAGGTTGAAGTTCTGAAACACCATGCCCATCTTCTGGCGGTACTCGTTGATCTTTGCACCTGAGTGAGTGATCTCTTCGCCGTTGAGGTAGACGGAGCCGGAGTCCGGCACGGTCAGCTGGTTGATGCACCGAAGAAGCGTACTTTTTCCCGTGCCTGACGGGCCGATGAACGCTTTGGTCTCGCCTTTGTAGACATCAAACGATACGGACTTGAGAACCTGCAGATCACCATAGGATTTGGAAAGATTCTCCACCCGGAGAATGGGAGTTTCACTCATGTCTCTGTCACCTCATTGTTGCCGAATCCTGGGATGCGGACTTTCTTTTCCACCCGCTGGATGAGCATCATGCCTCCATAGTTGAGGAGGATGAAGATTACTGCACAGGTAAGATACAAAATCATTGGTTCGCCGGTCTTGCTGATGATCTGACTGGTTCTGGTCAGAAGTTCAGCCACACCGATCACATACGCCACGGCAGAGTCGGTTAAGAGAACCGGATATTCGTTTGACCAGCCGGGAAGGGACAGTCGCAGGGACTGCGGCAGGATGATGGTTCTGATACTCTGCCATCTCGTCATGCCAAGAGACCGCGCTGCAAGCATCTGACCATCAGCGATGGATAAGATTGCACCGCGAAAGATCTGGGACTGGTATGCAGCACTTCTGAGTCCGAGGACCACAACTGCAACCGCAAATGCCGGTATATCAAATCCGGTCATCGGGAAGAGTGCGAAGTAGAAGAGAAACAGAAGTACGATATTGGGCAGGCCGCGGAAGAACCAGACATACACGTCAACTGCCCGCTTCACAATCCAGGGGCCGTAAACCTGTCCGAGCGTGAGAACGATGCCGCAGAGAAATCCGATAAAGAGCGAAACTCCGACTAAGGCAAGAGTGACGCACATGCCCTCAAAGAGGTAGGGCGCGGATTCAACTACGGCAGTTATTCCTTCAAACATGGACAGTCCCAAAAGCTAGTATATAGTGTGACGCCGGATGCAAAAAAAGGGTATGGAATGGCTGAGGCCACGCTCAGGAGATTTTGCAGATGTTTCCATCCATTATGATGAGTCCGTGGCCGATAGCATGGTTGATTCCTGCTTCGATGCGGTCCTTGACCTGCGCGGTTGCTTTGAAGCCGAGAACTACAGCGGTGTGGCGAACGAGATCTCCTTTGGGAGTGGAGAACTGTTTGGCAAGAATTGTTGAAGCGGCTGCGGCAATCTCATCAAGCGAGACGTCGGCAGGAGACCATTTGGAGAGGCGTTCGCGCGGAGAAACAGCACGCTCAGGAACAAGAAGGAACCCTTCATCATCGCGGACAAGTCGGCCTTCGTTAATCTCAGCGGCGGCAACTGATGCGATGCGGTCACGCACAAGGCCGGTCATGCGCGGGACGCGGCCGAGTTCTTTGATGCGTGCAGCAAGAATAGTTTCAGAGACCGGACCTTCCACGGAAACTATCTGCACGATTGCGGTGCCAAGGACCGAGTCCGGGACAGAAGCAAACTGATGATAGCTGCCAAGAGAACATTCTTCGCATGTGGTGTAGGGCACAAGCTGGAGGCTGAGTTTAGCAGAGGAGGCTGAGGTTGAAACCGGAGCGGCGGCTGGCGAGGAAGCCGCGGGAGACGGAAGCTCTTCAGAGACTGTGGATTTCTTTGCAGATGATTTTTGTTTGGCTGCCTGCACCGATTTTTTCTTCGGAGCTTTTTTGGCTGCTTCAATTGCGTCAAGAAGATCTTTGGTGCAGGACGCGGGATGCTGATACCATTCGGTTGCCCAGATGCGAATCAGGTTCCAGCCGAGTCCTTCCAGCACCTGAGTGCGGAGTCGATCTCGGTCGCGCGCAACTTCAGATGACCAGTAGTACGGACCATCACACAAAATTCCTGCGAGATAAACTCCCGGTACTTTCGGATTTTCAACAGCGATGTCGATCCTGAATCCTGCGCACCCGACATTCTTCGAAACAGTGTAACCGTTGTCCTCCAGAAGTCTGCCGACGGTATCTGCGAAAAGACCTGCCACATCATCAGGTGCGTCATCTGCTGCGGCAAGCGGTGCCGCAGGATTTGCCGCGTAACTGAGGAATGTTGCGAGCGCAGAAATTCCTGAAGAGGATCCTGCATCAATCGCAAGATCAGTTCCCCGGAAGTTGGCAAACACCACGCATCTCTCGCGGGCGCGGGTGATCAAAACATTGAGTCTTCGTTCACCGCCATCCTGATTCAAGGGGCCGAAGTTTTTGCTGAGCTTGTGGCTCTCGTCAAATCCATAGCCGATACTGATCAGCATCGTGTCGCGCTCATCACCCTGCACGGTTTCAAGATTTTTCACGAAGAAGTTCTCGCCGCTCTCGGGCCGCATCAGAGCTTCAACATCAGGATTGTCACGAAGCAGAAGTTCTACTTCATGGCGGATGACCTCCTGCTGACGAGTGGAGAAGGTTGCAACACCAAGCGTCTTGTCAGGGAATCTGCGATAGTACTCAATCACCGCTTCGGCAACAGCTTTTGCTTCGCCGCGGTTCACGCCTGCTTTGCCGCGCTCGTAGACAGAGTCCGGCAGGTGAACAAACGAGAGGCCGAGATCAGGAGTCTCATGCATGGGAGAGGGGAAGACCATCAGGTTGCCGTCATAGAACTCCTGATTGGACACCGCAATCAACGACTCGTGACGCGAGCGGTAATGCCAGCGCAGACGTTTCGTCTGGTACGACTGCTTGCACACGTTGAGCAGACTCTCCATGTCGGTGATGCTTGCAACCGACTCAGCTTCATCCTCATCAGGATCGCTTGCGATCTGATCAAAGAATGCGGTTGGCGGAAGCTGGCGCGAGTCGCCCATCACCACAAGCTGCTGGCCACGTATCAGTGCGCCGAGAGCGTCTTCGGGTCTGACCTGGCTAGCCTCGTCAAAGATGATGATGTCAAACTGTACCGAGCGCGGGTCAAGGTACTGGGCAACGGACAAAGGACTCATCATAAAGCAGGGTTTAATCTGCTGGATGAGATGACCGGATTTGCTCATGAGCATCCGAATCGACATGTGGCCGCGCTTTCTGTTGAACTCACCGGTGAGAACTCCCATCTCCGAGTCGCGGGATGCGCCTGAGTAGAGTTCGGGAATTTTTCCGTCAAGGATTGCTGCAATTCTCTTGCTGTTTTCAGAGACTGCATTGCGGTCGCATGTAATGAAGGCAACAATTTTTTGCTCGTGAGGGATTTTGGAGAATCTGGCAAGGACCGGCCGCTCAGAAAGTGCGTCGCGCAAAAGTGCGTCAGCATAACCGGTAAGAAATGCCGGCACGAGATCTCCGGGCACAAGTTTGTCGGTGAAGAGAGGATCAATGACAGGGGCCGCGGCAGTTTCTCTGCACTGATCGGTGTAGGAGAGGAGTTTACTCCAGTGGATGATGCCGTCGATATCCGAAGACCAGAGATCGCAACGTTTGCGCTGCTCGGCAAACGTTGGATCTTCCATCTCGGAAACTCCAATCCGCGCAAAAAGTTTTGCGCGGGCATCGCTGTGAGCGAGGGCGGCTGACTCAACCTCTGCGAAGAGCGGTGTTACTGCTCCGGCAGTAATCGATCCTGAGCCAAGAAGTTCGAAGGTTTTTGCGGTTGCAAGACCCTCCTTCACCATGAGTCGGACCGCAGTTATCCAGTCAGCGTATCTCGTGAGCAGCGCAGGATCGGTTTCCTCTCCGCGCCAGACCGGAGCAAATACTTCGGCATACAATGCTTCGTCCTTCATCCATTCATCGCGGGCCGTGAGATAATCGCGGGCGTCAAGAAGGTCGATGAGAATCTGTGGATCAGGCGGAACAGCGCCGGTATAGTATGAGGAAATTTCTGTTTTGATCTCTTTGTAAGATCCTGAAAACATTTTGGCGAATGTTCCTTTGCCGGCAACTTCGCGGAACGCGGCATAGAGTCTGCTTGGGTTGCGCAAAAATATTTCCGGCCGGAGCGACGCAAGAATGCGTCCGCGATGCGCAGAAATTTTCTGCATGTTGGTTGTGAGCTTCGCAACTTCTGCGGGTCTGTCCCAGACAGGATTGGTGAGTGTGTTTGCATCAGCAGCGAACTCGCTTGTCAGCAGACGGCAGGACTCAACCATGCGCGACACACCGGTCTCCTCGCGGGGAACCGGAACGCCGGTGAGATCAAACAGCCTTCGCATGGAGGAGAGAAGATTTTCAATCGCAACTCGGTAGGTTTCAACAAGCTCAAGAATTTCATCGCGGTCCTGCGGCAGGACAAGTCCCGGACTGCAGCCCGCCCATGGATGACGGGAGAGAGAGCGTCCGGTCGGCATGAGTGTTGGCAGAAGCGCTTCGATGTCATGCAATGCGGCGATTGCATCCTTGTACTGATCAGGAGCTATCTCTTTTGCATTCGGAATGGCGACGCGGGGGATGCGGCGGGTCGGACCTTCGGGGCTGTCCTCATACTCGTAGCGGTACTGTTCGCGGATGCCGAAGAGATCGTACGGCGTGAATGCACATGCTCCGACAGGTTCGGCAAGCTCGCGGCAGTAGCTGTCAAGTTCATGCCGAAGAGAATCAATCTGAAGATGAATGCTGTCTGCGGGTGCGGCAGTAGTGCCAGGATGCTGGATGCAGCGTTCGAGTTCGCGGATGACCTCGCCCTTCTTGGCTTTCTGGCTGTGGAGTTCGAGACAGAACCGGGAAAGTCCTGCGGTGTCAAGACGTCTCTTTACCACTTCGAGTGCTGCCATTTTTTCGGAGACGAAGAGAACCGTCTTGCCGCGGGCAAGCATCTCTGCTATCATGTTGGCAATGGTCTGCGATTTTCCGGTGCCGGGCGGTCCTTCGACCACAAGATTTCTGCCAGACTTCGCCTCTTCGATGACTGCAATCTGGGACGAGTCAGCGTCCATAATATTGTAGGATTTTTCGGAAGGAAGTCTGAGGTCGACCTCATTCTCCGGAAAAGTAGTGCCTGCTTCACTTGCATCAGTTGAGCCGGGACGGAAAAGTTCAGCGATGAGCGGATGAGTCTCCAAGGAAAAGCCGTCGCCCCATGATTCAGGGTCGAGGTCTTTGAACATCACAAATTTGCGGAAACTGAAGAGATCAAGTGCGATCTCAGGACAGTACTCGAAACCTTTTCCACGGATTGCAGCATCAACTGCCGCAGCATAAGCCGTGAGACCGTCAGCAGTCTCGGGCATCGTAAACTCAGGCAGCATTACTCCCTGCTCGGCAAGTTTTGCGGTGAGGGAGAGAGACGTTACGGCATCGTCGCCGGTCCAGGTAAGAACATAGTTGTCTTTGACCTTCTGGCGGGTGAGTTCCACAGGGATGAGAAGGAGCGGGGCTTTGTAGAGTTTGTCAGGATGCTCGGGTTCGGACCAGCCAACAAAACCGAGAGCAAGGTAGAGGACCGGATAACCCTGCTCTTCAAAGACGGTTCTGGATTTATTGGAGAGAGCATACAATCTCTGACGCAGGCTGATGTCATCGTACGGTGTTTTGAGAATGGTGTCCTGCTGTTTTGCGGTTGGCTTTACAAACGCAGGGTACTTCCACAGATTTTTTTCTTCAGCTTCGGCTTCTGTTTTTTTACCGGCAGGGTAAAACTTCATGCCTTTTTCGCAGATGACAAGGCTGTGATAAACCGCTGCCGGCAGACCGTCGCTGATCTGGATACTGCGGTTATTGGAAGGTTTGTAATTGAGAAGATTATTGCGCAGGGTGAGGTCTAAGAGACGTGAGCGCAGGGTGCCAAGCTCAGATGTTGTTTCGCCTGTTTTCATACAGTGGATCCCCGTTTTCGGTAAGCTATTATTAGTGTGGGGGAGGTAACTAAGTTTTGGCGTGACACTCTGTGTTTTGCGGTTCAAAGTTAACCATTCAAAAAAAGACCATATGTCGCAGAATCACATCGTGAAATTCCTATTCCAAAAAAAAGTTTAGTTCTTCTTCTCAAGCTCGTTTATCTGGATGCGGAGCTTTCGCATCTCCTGCATTACCTCGCGGTGATAGCCGAGTATCATATCGCTGATGAAACCGATCATGAACGTCAGAATACCTGCAATGATCAGAAGCATGGTGAGAATGCCCATGAACAGATGCTCGATTCCTACGAGCCACTCAAAGAGCACATACAGTCCGAGGCAGAACCCTGCGATGCCCATCAGAACACCTATCACGCTGAAGTGGAAGAGAGGGTTGTTCATCTTGCCGTACTTGTTGATGGCACGCAGAATTTTGTATCCGTCACGAACCGGATGCAGTTTTGTTGGTGAGCCGGGACGTTTCTTGTAAAATGTCGGAACCACTTCAAACTTCAGACCCCGATGAATTACGGCGGAACTTATCTCGGTCTCGATTTCAAATCCTGCCTCCTTGAGATTCATCTGCTTCAGCGAGTCGAGCGTAAAACCCCGGTAGCCTGAGAGGATATCGGTCATGTAGACGCCGTGCGCCCACTTAAACAGGGTGTTCATCAGCCGGTTTCCCCAGAGGTTCAGCCGTGTGAGCGCTCCGCGCTCGTACTCATTGAGTCTGTTGCCGATCACATGATCCGCACGTCCGCTTGCGAGCGGTTCAACCATCGCGTCCGCATACTCTGGCGGGTTGGTTCCATCCCCGTCCAGCATCAGGATGTAGGGCTTGGTGATGACGGAGAATGCTTCAATCATTGCAGCACCCTTACCTTTGCCCTGCTGCGTCATGACCGCTGCACCAAGATTTCTCGCAATATCGGGCGTTCCATCCGTGCTGTGGCCGTCCACGACAAGTATGTTATGATATCCGAGTGACTGCAGCTCCTCGATAACCAGACCTATCGTTGCCTTTTCGTTGAGCGTTGGAATCAGCACACAGACATCATCTTTGGAAAATACCATTCTTGCTACAATAGTAGGACGTGGTGCGTAATCAGCATATCCGCTTTGATGTCATCGTCCCTTCGCTCAAACCTCCCACGGAAAAACATCACGGAGCAAACGGGAACATCACGGAACTCAAACTCAATGTTGTATTTCCGTGATGTTCACGCCTCTCAGTGATGTTGAAAATTTCGTGTGTTCCGTTTTTCCGTGGGCGACACAAAAAAAGATTATTTGTTCTGGAGCTGCCAGACCATTCTGCCCTGCAGTCCAAAGTATTTGGAGAAACCAATCGCATCACGCTGATCGATGGTTGTCGTATCAAAGGAAACCATGTCCTGCGAGTAGATGGCGTTTTCGGATTTTCTGCCGAGGATGTGAAGACCGCCCTTGAACAGCTGGACGTCGACGGTTCCCGAGACACGTTTCTGAGTCTCGTTGATGAACGCGTTGAGGTCATGGTAGAGCGGCTCGTGGACGAGGCCCATGTAGGCAAGCTCTGCCCATTGGTCGTCAACGATGTGCTTGAACTTAAGTTCAAAGCGGGAAAGGGTGAGCTTCTCAAGATCACCGTGGGCTGCAATCAGCACGGTTGCTGCCGGATGCTCGTAGTTCTCACGGGCTTTGAGTCCGAGAACACGATCCTCGACCATGTCGTTTCTGCCGACGCCATGCTTTCCTGCAATCTTGTTCAGCTCAACGATCAGATCGATACCGTTCATCTTTTTGCCGTTTAATGCAACCGGCACACCGTTCTCAAAGGTGATTGAGACTAACTCAGGAGTGTTTGGTGCAGCTTCGGGGGATGTTGTCCAGTGGTAGATCTCTTCCGGCGGGTGGTAGTCGGTCTCTTCGAGCCTGCCGCCTTCGATACTGCGTGACCAGATGTTTTCATCAACGCTCCATGGCGTGGATTTTTTGACCGGAATCGGGATGCCGTGCTGTTCGGCATAGTCGATCTCCCACTCGCGGGTCATGTTGTGTTCGCGCATGGGGGCAACGATGTCAAAGCCGTGCATGCGAAAGATGAAGTCAAAGCGCAGCTGGTCGTTTCCTTTGCCGGTACAGCCGTGGCCGATTGCATTTGCTCCTTCTTTCTTGGCGATCTTGACGATCTCTTCTGCAATGAGCGGACGTGCCAGGGAAGTTCCCATCGGATATCCTTCATAGAGAGCGTTTGCCCTGATTGCCGGGAAGACATGGTTTTTGACGAACGCATCCTTTGCATCGATGGTGTAATGCTTGTCGGCGATGAGTTTTCCTTTGTCATCTGCCATCTTGACTTCAGCTGCGGGCTGCCCGACATCTACGGCAACGGTGACAATTCTGTCGTAGCCGTACATGTTTTTCAAGATCGGGACGCAGACGGAGGTATCAAGTCCTCCGGAAAAGGCGAGTACTACGGTGCCCTTTCCTCCGACTGATGGTGTATCTGTCATTAATGTGTATCTCCATTCCGAGAATGTGTGTAGAGTATTAGGTGTTTGGCATATTGAATATGTGCTCCTGCCGGCTTTGCACGTAAATTTGTTTATTGGCAACTAACGCTCATCGTAGCTCCGTGGACGACTCACGAACAAAGGTGCTGTTTGTGAGGAAGTTCTCGATCAGTATCTTTTTTGGGAATTGTCCACGTACAATTATTTATGACAACGTATCGCGAGGATTTTCTCGACTACTTCAGGTCGATTGACCGGAAAATAATCCCCGGTCTCCTCATCTGCCTTGCGGTAACTATTCTCTCCTTCCTTCTTACCAGAGGAACCCTCTGGGACGGAGGCTTTGCCGTTCTTTCTCCTGATCTTTTTACGGATAATCCATTCTTCTCCTTTCTTGCAAAAATCGGTCCGATCGTTTTAGCCCTGGTGATATGTCTCTTCATCAACTACAAATTATTCGATGCAGGCGGATCGTATGCAGGAAAGTATCTTCTGCGCATTGCAATTATTCTAATGGGTGCGCGGGTTACGGCGGATGTTCTGATGACCGCTTCAGTAAGTGGTCTTGGAATTATTCTCGCGGTTCTCGCGCTGACAATTATTCTCACGATGATGCTTGGCAAACGGTTTGGTCAGAGCTGGGAGACCTCAGCCCTGACCGGGACCGGCAACGGCATCTGCGGAGTCTCGGCAACATTATCTGTTGCCCCGGTCATCCACGCAGATCAGAAGTATGTTCATGCAGTTGTTGGAATCATCAGCCTTCTTGGCATCGTCGGCGTGTTTCTCATTCCGGCAGTAGCGTTTGGTGTCGGCATGACGGATGCTCAGGCAGAGGTGTTCATCGGGGGAACGCTGCATGAGATCGGCAACGTGATTCCGGCAGCTGATCTGTATAATGCCGTCTCGGGCGGTGAGGATGTCTCAGCCCTTGCCCTTGCCTACAAAATGATTCGTGTTGCCATGCTGGTCGTGGTTGCCTCAGTATTCGGCTGGCTGTGGTGCAGACGGCAGGAGGCTATGCATGCAACCTGCCCTGCCGAACGGGTGAAGGCGAAAGTGCAGGGATTTTTGATTCTGTTCGTGGTTATGGCGGTTGGTATGACCGCACTTATCATAACGTCCCCGGCATTCGGGCATGCGGTTCAGACGTCGCTCGTACATATTTCCGTGACCGTTCTTACCATTGCCATGGCAGGCGTCGGTCTTTCGATGAACCTTCGCCAGACACTTTCAGTCGGCAAAACCCTGCTGCCGCTGGCCTCCGTCATCTGGGCAATTCAGGTGATCGTGATGCTCGGACTTACGCTGTTTCTGGTCTGAAAATTCATTTACCGCTTTTTTTCAGGATAATATGTCTCATTGCTTTAGATTAATATGGTATCATGCTCTACGCATATACCAGTCATACGAGTGATCTCTCATGCTGATTGAGCGTCCCCTCTTCCAAAAACTCCTCATGATTCTGGCAGCCGCGGCTGTCTTTATGGATTACCTTGACACAAGCATTGTATCGATTGCTCTTCCTTCGATCTCCGAGAGCTTCGGTTCAGGCTCGTCCCTCTCGTCATGGGTGATGACGTCGTATCTTCTGGCGCTCGGGAGCACGCTTCTTCTGTTTGGAAAACTTGCCGACCGGACCGGTCTTCAGCGCGTAATTTTCACGTCCGGCTTTGTTCTCTTTACCGTCGCATCCTTCCTCTGCGGAATCTCTGGCGACATCACATCTCTGATAGCATTCCGCATACTCCAGGGTGTCGCGGCCGCGATGATGGTCGCAACAGCTACCATGCTTGTCACCCTGCATCTGCCAAAGGCAATGCAGCCGATTGGAATGGGAGTAATAGCAACCGCGGGTGGGGCAGCTCTGGCGCTTGGTCCCGGTATCGGCGGAGTTCTGACCCAGTTCATCAGCTGGCACTGGATCTTCTTCATCAATATTCCTGTGGGAATTGTCGGCGTTCTTGTTGCGCTTTTCTTAATCCCAAAACCCGATCCTGCCGATCTTCCGAAACGCTCAAAGCCGTTCGACTCGCTTGGCGCAGTGTATCTTGCGATAACTCTTGTAGCTCTGCTTGCCGGTCTTGAGCTCGGTGTGTCCGAAGGCTGGAGCCCGCTCGTGCTCCTTCTCATTCTGCTCTCGCCGGTGTTCGGTTATCTGTTCCTGCGCCGCGAGCTGCGCCATCCCGACCCAATTCTCTCGGCCCGTCTTCTGCTGAACCGGACCGTGATGTGGGCTGCAGTATCCACGCTCTGCGTCACGCTCGTGTACCTCGGCGTCATCTATGTTATGCCGTTCCTGTTAACCGAACAGTATCTTCTGCCAACAGCCGTTGCGGGAGCGGTCATGCTTCTGCCGCCTGTTGCTATGGCAATCGTAGGAATTCCTGCCGGAGCGCTCGTCCGCCGATTCGGCTGCATGATCCTTTGCAATGCAGCAACCATTCTGCTTGCCGCAGGCATGGCGATCTTAGGCGGCGGAGTTCTTCTCTCAAACATTCTGCTGATCTTTGCAGGCCTTGTTCTGGTGGGTCTTGGCATGGGCCTGAATGAAGGCCCGAGCATTCAGCGGATTACTGTCCACAGCCCGATTCAGTTGCAGGGTTCGTCAGGCGGTCTCATCTTTACGGTGATGAACGTCGGCTGCGTGCTTGGAGTTGCCCTCTTCTCGGTCGCGGCATCCGCAGGGTCAGGAAGTTCTGAGGTTTACACCACAACAGGTGTTGCGCTTGCCTGCATCGCAGGTCTTGCAGTCTCCATCATTGCTCTTGTTGCATCCAAACTTGCCAGGGACACTGTGAAGTGCTGAGATGACGTTCAAACAACAGTGTCTGAAACTTGCAGGAATTATTCTCCTCGTGATCGGAGCGGTGGGTATTGTGGTCCCTGTTCTTCCAACCACACCGTTTGTAATTCTTGCAGCTGCTTGCTTTTCCTTAAGTTCTCCTGAGATCGCCGCATGGCTTGAAAAAAATCGATACTTCGGCCCCTACATTGAGCACTACCGCAACAAAACCGGAGTGCCGCTTCGCCAGAAAATTACGGCACTCATTTTTTTATGGGTCATGCTCTGCATCTCGATGATTATTGTGCAAAAGTCGTTTGTTATTGTAATCCTGTGTGTGGTCGGAGTTCTTGTAACCCTGCATCTTGTGTTGATGAAAACGAGACAAAATTAGTTGTCGGTGAACTCGAAGAGTTCTTCAACCGGCACTTCCAGAACTTTCGCGATGTCAAATCCGAGTTTCAGCGACGGATTGTATCTGCCGTTTTCCAGATGACCAATGGTTTCCCGCCGCACACCGACAAGTGTTGCCAGCTCTTCCTGCGTGATGTTTTTTCGCAAACGATACTCGCGGATTTTTGTCTTAAGCACCATTCTCCACTCCCCGCTGTTCCACAAACTCATGGATGACGAGCATACAGATAAATGTGAACATTCCTGCAGCAAAGGTCAGCGGAAATCCGATTGTGAAAAGTTCTATGTTTCCCATCAGGACTGCTGCGGTATAGATAATGCAGAAGAATACTACCCAGATAAAAAACGCAGTTGATGCTGCTTTTCTGACATACGTTACGAACAATTCGTCGGGAACCACGCGTAAGTAGCCGAAGAATACGAAGAATGCGAAAAATGCACAGTAGCTTATTTCGCCGGTCGGGACAAAGAGGAGTCCGAGAAATCCTATCAGGCCCATGAGACTGAGTTTGTTTATCATAGTTACATGTGATATATTTCTCACAATATGTTATAAATATGTAGCATCAGGATTCGAAAAAAAATCAGGTGTCTGAAGGGAGGTAGAGGTCCAGCTGTTTCTGGAGTTTGTTTTTCTGAATATCCCACTTCTCGTTTATCTTTTTGCGGAGTTCAGCTTCCAGTTCCGGAATTCTGTTGCCGATGTATTTTTCGAAAAGTTCTGGTATGACTTTGTCGAAGTTGCGGTCGTACACCCGCCCGTCCTCACCGATCGTCTGCATGCTTGACTGAAACGCAAGCGGGTAGCCGAACGGCAGTATCATGTAGTGGACAACTTCTCTTGCGACCCGTCGGGTCCCGATCTGAAACGGTTTGAGTGTGCGGAACTCGCGATGCCAGAGAAAGACCTGTTCAGCCGGGTGATAGCCGTCAGCAACTCTTTTGTAGAATCTGGTGAGCTGTTTCTGCACAGCTATCTCATTTTCGCGGGTGAGTTTTTCCGGGGTCTGGATATTTGCGAGAATCATATTTCTCAATTTCTGAATAAGGGCAAGGGTTACTTTACGCGTGTCTGCGTTGCGCAGCACGCTGCAGGCGTAGAGATTCTGAATTTCGTTGACGTCACGGAGAAATTTTCCGTTCGGAATCTTTCCGGTGTCAAGCATTGCGGCAACTTCGGAAAACGTGAAGGTGTTGCCGATGGTTTTTGCGGACTGGTGGACGTAGTGGTACTCGTGATCTTTTATATGGTCTTTTATTTCTTCTGGATTGAGGTAATCATGATACCGCAGATCCAGATACCGGTATTTTTCCAGCAAAAGGTATGCGTTCTCGTCTGCCGCATGTTCGTACCTGAAGTTTTGCACACGGTAGGACGCAACTTTTTCGCAGCACTTCATTTCCAGATCAAATCCATGCATCAGAATTGAGCGCGAGACCTCAGCATCGGTTGGCATAACTCCTGCTTTGATGAGTTTTGATGCCCGGAACTTTCGTGCATCGCTGTTTACTTCACGGAGAAGATAATATTTTACGACACTGTTCTGCACCCGCGGTTCTATCCGGAAATAGATGTCCTTTTTCATCCTGTAGATATCTGTTGGGGCGCGGGAGATGTAGTAAGTTTCGACCTCGTCATTTTTTTGGATGTGGATTCGCTTGAGGTAACCACGTGACGCATGCCTTCCACACGCCGTTCCGCCGTGTTTAACTCCTCCTTTCAGGAGTCGTTTCGGCCTGCTCACCGCTTCGCGGGAATGCACGGAAAAATTTCCAAGGATATTTACTTCTCCCTTATAAAAATGAAACTATATTCCGTGCATTCCGGCGCCGCAGGCGTTCTCCGTGCATTCTCGCGAAGCGATGAGCAGACCGAAGGTATGCGATTTTCAGTGAAGCTCCGTAATATTTCTGTGTGATCCGTGGTTACTCCAAGCGAATCCACATCCAAAAAAATTACGTTTCAGATATCCCCAAAACCCAGCTCTGCATGTCGCGTGCTCCATGCTCGTAGCTCCACCAGATCTTGTGGCTCATGTGAACGCACCAGAACTCTTTGGGCTTGAGCTGTGCTGCAAGCTGCTCTGCATCCTTGATGTTCATGTGTTTGGAGATGTGAACCTCGGGCGGAAAAATTCCATCCAGCAGCAGAAGATCAGCGCCTTTCATCACCTCAAGCGTCTGCTGCGTAAGATCTGCTGTCGTATCGCAGGAGTAGACAAACACTGCGCCGTCAGCTTCAATCCGCACCCCGTAAGTCGGCGCATCATGCGTCACCGGAAAGAGCGTCACCTGCATTCCGCAGATATCGACTGCCTCGTATGCGGTTACGGGAACTTCGTTATGCCGCATGAACGAAAAAATTCCGCCACAGTAATCGAGCACTTCTGGTGCGCCGTAAACCGTGATAGGCTCGCGCTGCACACGGTAGAAGTCGCCAAATCCCATGAAGTGATCATAGTGCCCGTGCGTCCAGATGACCGCATCAATGATTGGCGAACCTGCCGCAAGAAGCTGGGCACGCATGTCAGGGCCGGTATCGATCAGCAGATGTTTTCCTGCATGCTCCACAAGAATGGAAGTCCTGAGCCGCTGCTTTCCTGTCTGTTGCGCCTCCGCGCAGACCGGGCAGCTGCACCCGACCTTGGGCGTCCCGACCACATCCCCAGTACCAAGAACAGTGACCCGCATGATCTTATGTACAGCCTGCTCTGGCAATATTTCTGCGGTTCACCAGTTCCATACCGGCATTAACATCGCTTTCATTGATCTCTTTTCTGCCGGCAAGAAGCGCTGAAACTATTGCTTCGGTCAGCATCATGCGAAGATCAGCTCCGGAAAATCCTTCCGTCTGCTCAGCGATGGTGGCAAAGTCCATCGTGCAGGGAATATCGGTTGCCACATGCCGGAGAATTGCCTCGCGCATGGATACATCCGGCAGGGTGAAGGTGACGACTTCGTCAAACCGCCGCCACGCCGCATCATCGAGCATTCCTGCATGATTTGTTGCGCCGATTAACAGAACCTGATCCTTGATCAGGTTGATGTGGTCGATACTTTTCAGAAGCGTGTTCACCGCACGCTTCATGGTACCGTTGTCGTCAGAGATACGGGTCTTGGCGATGTAGTCGAACTCGTCGATGAAAAGGATACAGGGAGCGATCTTTTTCGCAAGATCAAAGATTCTGTCGATGTTTTTCGAGGTCTCTCCAAGATACTGCGAGGTCAGCATGGAAAGCCTGACTTCAAGAACCGGCATGTGCACTGAGCGCGAGAGTGCCAGCGCAAACGAGGTCTTGCCGGTTCCGGGCGGACCCACCAGAAGAATTCTTCCCAGTTCATAGATTCTGTGTCTGCGCAGGAACTCCTGATTCTCAAGAGAGATCTGCACTTTTCGAACGATTGCCATCTGGTCAGGAGTGCAGACCAGATCTTCTAACGAGAACTCAATCTCTTCAGGGGCATACGCAACCACGAGGTCTGCGGCTTCGCGGAACGACTCGGATTTAGCGGTGAGCGCACCAATTTTTCCGGTGAGGGATGCGACCGTATCCTCAAAAAGAGGAATGTTCTCCCGCGCAATTTTGTAGGAGATGCCCGACTCTCCCGACGTCTCATACGAGAGTGCGAGCGCAGGATTTTTCATGACCGCTTCGGTCCCTGCCTGGCGGAGATACCATTTCATTGCCGGCGCAAAAGTTGTTGCCGCAAACTGGCCGAGGTCGTTTACGACCAGATACGAGTTCTTTCCGTTTGCAATCAGGCTTCGTGCCGCAAGGTTCGGGAAGTATGTTTTCAGCTGTCCTTCTTTTATGGCGACCGGCCGGGCGATGATGCCCGGAGCGTCTGGACAGAAGAGGGGACGCAGAGATACCGGAAGATCATTTACGCCGAGCGCGGAGTTTCCGTTCACCACTTCTGCTGTCAGCACAATCTCTGTGAGCTGCAGCAGTCCGGAGTCAGTAGCAGTTGCGTCCATAGTATTCCATATATATGGGTGAAAAAACGGCATAAGGGTTTTGTACTGAGCAGTAGTTTTTCCCCCTGTAATTGATGCCAACAAAAATTGTCAGAAACTAGTTTTCCCGTGCTGCTCTGAGAGCTGCCCAGCGGGTGCGAATACGGAACTCGTCCCCTGGCTCAGGATTATTTTTGAGTGCTTCGCTGTAGCAGTCAAGCGCGTCCGCCGACCTTCGCAGCTGTTCAAACACCACGCCTTTCATGAACAGTGTGGACGCAGCCTGCGAAAGGTCAGCTTCTACTGCCGCATCATAGTAGCGCAGGGCGTCATACATCAGCCCGGCAGTTCTGAGATTGTTTGCACGTTCAAGCAGTTCCTCAAAACTTCCTTTCGGCTGCCTGAACCCGCGCCGTTTTTCATACATCTCTGCAGCGTAAGGCGGGGCAAGAATGCCTCCGGTCTCTTTTGCAAGATTGACTTTGCAGAACCAGACCTGCGTGAGCATGGAGTCTTCGTTCGCATTGCACCACTCTTCAGCGCGGTAAAAGCAGTTTCCTGCATCCTCATACGCTTTCTTCTGCGCAAATGCCTGTCCTCTGACGACGAGGGAGGCTGCGTCCGGCGGTCTGATACGGTCAGCCTCGTCCAGCACTAAGAGTGCTTTGTCTGGTTTTTCTGCATACAGGAGAGCTTCTGCCTGCAAAACATGCAGCATGGATAGAAATGCCCCTGTCTCTTCGGCGTTGGCATTGTGGTCCAAAATTCCTGCACGGGCTGCGATGAAACACTCCGCAGACTCGGTGTACATGCCTTTTGCTTTCAGAACCGAAGCTTTGCCAACCCATGCAAGAGGGTCTGTGCAGTCTGCGGCAACCGCCGCATCATATGCCCGAAGAGCTTCGTCGAGTTTTCCGGCGAGAGCAAGCTCTTCTGCCTGCGCGATCAGGTCAGCTGTTTCAGACAATTTTTTCACCGTTACGTACAACACTCACGCGGCCGTTTTCCACCGAGAGGGCAAAGCCGTGTTCATAGAGCCACTCGCGTGCATTGCCGTGACCGTGAATCATCAGCTCCACCAGGTCTGAGGGCTCGTCCACGTCGGTTGACATGCGCATGGAGTCGATGATCTCAACCGTGAGACCGAGTTCTTCTGCGATCTGGAGATGTCTGCGGAACGAGAATCCGTAATACTCCACGCGGAAGGGTTCGGGGCGTTTGACAAAGATGACGTTTGTTCCGCCGCCGAGCCCGGGAACTATTGCCATGTCTGCTTTGGTTGAGAGCACGCGCTGCAAACTTCCGGGGGTGACCATGGGGAGGTCTGACATGATGATGAGTGCCGGGCAGTGGAACTGCGGCAGTGCCCAGTTGATTGCTTCGTTGAGTCCTTCTTTGCGAATCGCAACGAGCGCTTCCTTGCAGGTGTACGGGGAGGTACAGAGCAGTGTCGCGGTGCAGCCAGTTTTTCGCACAGCGGAGATGACGTCGCCAAGCATTACCTCTGCAAACTCTTCGCGTTCTTCCTGTGTCATAACAGAGGAGAGGCGGGTCTTGGGGTTGACCGGTTTGTAGGGAATCAGGGCGTGGAAGTACATGATACTAGTAATGGTTGCTGGAAATACTAGAAACTGTTTGTACTGGTTGGCTGGGATTTTTCGGCTATGGTCTCGCTTGGAGTAACCACAGATCACACGGAAATATCACGGAGCTTCACTGAATGCACGGAGAACGCCTGCGGCACCGGAATGCACAGAAAAGCTAAGAGTATGGGCATCACAGTTTGAAAAAACATCCATGACTTTCCGTGCATTCCGGCGCCGCAGGCGTTCTCCGTGCATTTATGCGATTTTATTTTTCCGTGAAGCTCCGTGATATTTCTGTGCATTCCGTGGTTACTCTAAATTAAGCCACACAGAATACAAAAAAAGAGTTACTGGTATTCCACCAGATTCTGCACCTGCTTCGGCAGCCCGCCCTTGAACCGCAGACGAATGCTTTCATAATACTCGCGGACCCGTTCGTTCATGGTCGGATGAATCCGCAACTTCGCATCCGCGAAGTCTTTCTCAGACACAAACACCGCATTGCGGCGCAGGGAGTGCATTGCCGCCTCACGGCAGAGGCTTTCCAGATCTGATCCCACATACCCTTCCGTGTCTGCGGCAATTTTTGCGATGAATGCGGAGCGTTCGGGGTCTTCCAGCACAATCTGCTTTTCAGCAGCAGCATCTGTAATCAGACGTCTCAGCTGCGGAGCGGAAAGTCCTTCGGAAGACTTCGCCGTCTTCTTTGCAAACGCCTTGATCTGTTTAAGAGTCAGCGTTTTTCCGGCAAACTTCTCTACAAGAGCAATCACTGCATCCTCGCTGCATCCAGCAAGTGCCTCTGCCGCCTCGTCCAGCGTTGACTTCTCGAGCGGCATGCTCCGCATATGGACCGCAAGAATTGCCTCGCGGTCAGCAAGTTTCGGCTCGGCGATGTAGACCAGCCGGTCAAAACGTCCGGAACGTAAGAGTGCAGGATCGATGATGTCCGGGCGGTTGGACGCTGCGAGGACTACCACATCGTTCAGCGGCTCAATTCCATCCATCTCGGTCAGAATCTGGTTGAGAACATTCTCCGAAACCTTGCTGCCTTCGCCGTCCGCTCCCCGTGCAGGAGTGAGCGAGTCGATTTCATCAAAGAAGATGATCGAAGGAGCAACCTGACGCGCCTTGCGGAAAATTTCCCGCACCGCACGTTCGGACTCGCCGACCCATTTGGAAAGAAGCTGGGGACCTTTGATTGCGATAAAGTTCGCACCGCTTTCGTTTGCGACCGCCCGCGCGATCAGCGTCTTTCCTGTTCCCGGCGGTCCGTAAAGTAAAACTCCTTTCGGCGGCCTGATGCCAAGCTGCGCAAACGAGTCCTTGCGGGTAAACGGATACTCAACTGCCTCGCGAACCTCCGTAAGAGCTCCGGCACATCCGCCAACATCAGACCAGTGAGTGGCGACCGCTTCAATGGATATCTCCCGCATTGCTGACGGCGTAATTTCGCGCGATGCCTCGGCGAAATCTTTAGCGGTTACCTCAAGTTTTCTGAGCACCTCATCAGGAATGCGTTCCAGATCAAGATCGATCACATTCATCTGGCGGCGCAGGGATCTGATCGCAGCCTCGCGAGCGAGGGAAGCAAGGTCTGCACCAACGAATCCTTTGGAGAGCTGGGCAAGCTGGGCAAGAAGCCGCTCGCGGTTTTTCTTGTACTCCTCCTCAGCAGTCTCGATTTTTTTCTCCTGACCCTTTTGCTTCAGCTCCTTGATCTTTGCCATCCCTTCAAACGGCATACCGCGCGTATGAATCTGGAGAATTTCGAGACGGTCCGCCTCGGACGGAACACCGATCTCAATCTCGCGGTCGAACCTTCCCGGTCTGCGCAGAGCTGGATCGATCGCATCCGGGCGGTTGGTTGCGCCAACCACAACAACCTGCCCGCGGTCAGCGATGCCGTCCATCATGGTGAGCAGCTGGGCAACAACACGCCGCTCCACTTCGCCGGTGACATCCTCTCTGCGCGGGGCGATCGAGTCAAGTTCATCGATGAAGATGATCGAAGGGGCATTGGTCTCCGCCTCTTCAAAGACTTCGCGGAGCCGCTGCTCGGACTCACCGTAATATTTGGAGATGATTTCAGGTCCTGCGATGGAGATGAAATGCGCCCGGCTTTCGTTTGCGACCGCTTTTGCGATCAGAGTTTTTCCCGTCCCAGGCGGTCCGTAGAGTAAGACTCCCTTCAGCGGCTCAATTCCCATCGTTTCAAAGAGTTCAGGATGCCGGATCGGGAGTTCGATCATCTCGCGAACACGGCGGAGTTCACCCTTCAGACCGCCGATATCCTCATAACTGATCGTCTGAGTGCCCTCGAACTTCTCATGTTCGCCATTGAAGAGAAAGTCGATCTCGGTCTCAGGAGTAATAATGCAGGCGCCTTCCGGCTCGATTGCCGATATTTTATATTCCAGAAATTTATTGGGTATGTTGGAGATGATTGGCAAAATATCGCCGACGGTTATCGGGAAGTTCACTATGGAGTCCCCGATCTCGTCAGGGTCGCCGTCGGTGAGATTCGGGGGAGTGTTTGCCGGAGGGATGAGGTCGATGTGTTCAGCTTTTATCTGGTTTGCGACCGGCGTTATAATCACGCGGTCGCCAAGGCCGACTCCGGCGTTGGCCCGCGTGTACTTGTCGATGCGGATTTTTCCCTGACCCCAGTCCGCAGTCATGGCACGCCATACTTTGGCGATTGTTTTGATTTTTCCTTCAATAATCACCAGCTGGCCTGGCGATATGCCCAGTGCCTGCATGGTATCCGGGTCGATACGCGCCTTGCCCCTGCCCTGATCCTCAGGATACGCGCTGTCCACTTTCAGTGATATTTCAGGCATAGTGATAATACATCTCACGGAATTGATTAATAATATTCTGGAGGGAGACCGGCAGGTTTTACTTTTCCCTGCTCAAGAGTACTAGTTACTATTTCTATGCGTTTGTTGGTAATTGATCCGAAGTTTGGCGCTGCCGGCGATATGGTTACCGGAGCGTTTCTTGCGGTCGGTGCTGACCGTGAAGCGGTCGTTCGTGCGATGCGGTCAGTTGTTGCGGACCCGACCGTAGACGACGTCGTCCGCTGCGGCATGCCTGCCGTGTTGGTGAAAACACATGCAGGGCCTGCACACCGGACGCTTGAGGAGGTGCTCGCCCGTGTGGAAACTGCGGACGCTCCGGCTGACGCTCTCATTCTTGCAAAGAGGGTCTTTGCCCGAATCGCATCAGCCGAGGAGCAGGTACACGGCACGCATCATGTGCATTTTCATGAGGTCGGGGCTGATGACGCGATAGCGGACGTGATTGGTGCATGCACCGGTTTTGTTTCGCTCAATATTGATGCAGTGCATATTCTTCCAATTTCGATTGGCTCAGGAACAGTGAACTGTGCCCACGGGATTATGCCGATTCCGGCTCCTGCAACCGCAGAGATTTTGAAAAACTCTGACCTGACCGTCTCGGCAGGTGAGTTTTCCGGCGAGCTGTGCACACCGACGGGAGCAGCCCTTCTTGCGGAATTTTCCGCAACCTGTGGGACGAGCGAACATACCGGACGGATTGTTTCGGTCGGCTGCGGTGCAGGGACGCGTGATCCTGCGGATCATCCGAATGTTCTGCGGATGATGGTGATGGAGTCTGCGGTTCCCTTCTTCGGTCCGCAGGTTGATGTTCTGGAAACCAATGTGGACGACCTCTCAGGCGAGGTGCTTGCATCCGTCGTCTCCCAGATGATCGAATCGGGCGCACGCGATGCATGTGTTGTTCCTATCGTGATGAAGAAAGGTCGGCCCGGCCATCTGGTGCGGGTGATCTGTTTGCCTGCTGACTCCGAGCGGCTGGCGCGGCTGCTTGCACGCGAGACCGGCAGCCTTGGCATCAGGTGCATGCCTATGGTGCACAGATTTGTTGCAGACCGCGTGATCTCTTCTGAGACCGTGGTCGTAAATGGATACACGTTTGCGATCGATGTGAAGACTGCGTTTATGGACGGCGCTGCCTACTCAAAGAAGGCAGAGTTTGATCAGGTGCAAAAAGCTGCGGACACTGTTGGCGTGTCTGTTCGGGATATGAAGAGGATTGTTGAGGAGGAGGCATGGAAGAGAAAATAATTCAGAAGGTCTCAACGAGCGTCGCAGGATTTGACCGGCTGCTTGGCGGCGGACTTGAGCCGCAGATGATCACTCAGTTTGTGGGAGAAGCTGGCTCCGGTAAAAGTACTCTCTGCATGGTTGCGGCAGTTTCTGTGCTGCGGCAGGGAGGCGGCGTTGTGTATGTGGACTCCGAAGGATTTTCGGTTGACCGGTTCTCGCAGATTGCAGGGGATGACACGCCTGAACTTCTGAAACGAATCTACGTGCTTGAGCCGATAACATTCGCCGAGCAGGGGTCGATGATTGCGAGTGCTGAGTCGCTTCTGCGTGCAAAAAAAGCGGATCTTTTAGTGGTGGACTCGGCGACTGCTCTCTACCGTGTGGAGCAGATGGAAACCAAGGAGGCGCTTTCGATGCTTTCTCATCAGATGATGGTGCTGCTTGCGCTCGCGAAGCGGTTCTCGGTTCCTGCTCTCATCACGAATCAGGTGTTTATGGATGTGGAAAAAAGCAGGCTCAGCGGTCTTGGGGGAACGGCTCTTGCCCATATCTCAAAAGCGATTATTCGTGTGGATAAGCGCGAAGGTTTCCGCCGCGCAGTGATAACCAAGCACCGTTCACGACCGGAGGGTGAGTACTGGGACTTTGTGATTACGGGTTTTGGTGTTTCGGACCGGTAATTTTTTTATGGAATTTACTAATCTGAAACGCGAATAGCGCGAATTGCATGCCTTCGGCATGCCGCGAATAAAAAAATCGCCAATGGCGATTTTTAGAGAAATAGTTAGTTGCTTATTTTTAGGTAGAAGCATCCCAAGAGAGGCACAAATCTTTATTTTTGAAAAATCGCCATTGGCGATTTTTTATTCGCGTTATTCGCGTTTTTTTTAACATAAGCCCAAAGGCATGCGATTTGCGTTTTGAAATTTAATCTCCGCGTAGTTCTATTCCATCTCGCAGCCGCCAACCAGTCCTCTGACAATTCTTACCGTATCACAGATGTCGTCGATCACGTAATCTGCGGTTTCATATAATATTTCAGGACGTTTTCCTTCCTGCTGAACGGTGAGGACGGCGATGTCTGCTGACTTCATGGCAGAGAGGTCGTTGATTCCGTCTCCGGTCATCACCACCACATTGTACTCGGCTTTGAGATTTTGCACAATCTGCGCCTTGGTGACCGGTGTTGCAACACCGTGCACGCGGTTTCTGGGAATGCCGATCTGATCTGCGATCATTTCGAGTTTCGCGGTCCGGTCGCCTGAAGCGATGAAGACGGCGACTCCCATTCCATGCAGAGTTGCCACCATCTCGCGGACGCCGGGAAACGGGTATCCTGCGGCTGCTATGGTGAACTCAATTTTTTCCGTGCGGAGATTTACAATCGCCCCTGCATTGAGCGCGAAGTTCTCGCTCTGTTTTGAGACCGTCATCCAGCAGTCGCGGATGACCTTCTGCATGTCAGCAATTCTCGCTTCGGTGTCCTGATAGAGGATGCTTCCGACAGCATCTGATACGATCACCTGCCTGCCGCAGCTGATGCCAAATCCGGTTTTTGTTTCGGTGAGATACTCAGAGAGCAGTCCGTCAGGATCAGCCTGCATAATCTCCCGCGAGTGCAGGTTCAGCAGAACTAAAATCCGGTCAGGGTCCTGAAAGGTCAGGGTTGTTGTCTCAACGCAGGTATCCGGCACCTGATGATCCGAAACCGAGAGCACGCTCCGCACAGTTCTGAGGAGTGTTCCCGCGCTGTCAAAAACCGCTGCCACTGTCATCTTGATTCTTATTCTGTTTCTAAGATCAATAATTCTTTCTTTGTTTTGGCGGGTGGTTTTTCTGATGGGAGTTACGCGGTGATGAGTTTCATTGTTTGGGATTTTTCTGTTCTTGACCTCACTTGGAGTAACCACGGAATGCACTGAGCACACAGAGCTTCACGGAAAATTTTCATAAAATGCACGGAGAACGCCTGCGGCGCCGGAATGCACGGAATATATTTTTCATATTTTGAGAGAGTAAAAGAGAATAAATTGTCTTGGAAATCTTTCCGTGCATTCCCGCGAAGCGGTGAGCAGGCCGAAGGCATGCGAATCCGGCGCCGCAGGCGTTCTCCGTGCATTCCGTGAAGCTCTGTGTGCTCCGTGCATTCCGTGGTTATTCCAAGCAAAGCCACATGTCACAGAACCACACCGCGTAACTCCTATTCCACGTAAAACCACACAGCCCACTCTCCGAAAATATCCTCATCCGCACTTATTTATCGTAAGCCTCCCTTCTTTTAGCTAATGACACTCCTCCAGACAGCTGAGCAGATCCAAACCATGCAGATCCGCGGCGCTGGAAAAATTGCCCGCGAAGCAGTATCAGCCCTGCGTGATCATGCAGAAACTCTTCCCCACACCGGAGATGCCGCCGCATTCATTCGGGAGATGGAACATGCCGCAGGCATACTTCTCGGCACAAGGCCCACAGCCGTATCGCTTCCCAACGCCATCCAGATGGTCATGCGCGACGTCCGCACCGCAAGAACCGAAGAAGCAGCACGCCGCATCCTCCGCGAAAAAGCAGATGCTTTCATCTGGTCGTCCCGAACAGCTCTTGACCGCATTGCCGCCATGGGAGCAAACCACATCCCTGACGGCAGTGTTGTCATGACGCACTGTAACTCAAAAGCAGCCCTCGGATGCATTCTTGAAGCAAAGCGGCAGGGAAAAAACATCGAGGTTTATGCAACCGAAGTGCGGCCCTGGAATCAGGGACGGCTCACCATCAAAACCCTCAACGACAACGAAATACCCACCACCTACTTTGTTGATTCAGCCGTCCGCTCAATGATGAAAGAGATCGATCTGGTCATTGTTGGCGCTGACGCGATCACCGTCAACGGAGCGGTCGTGAACAAAGTCGGCACCTCACAGATTGCCCTGTGCGCAAACGAAGCACGCAAAAACGTCATCGTAACCGCTGAGACCTACAAATTTGCTCCAAGAACCATTCTCGGTGAACTCATCCAGATCGAAGAGCGGGCGCAGAACGAAGTCCTGCCTGATGAAATTGCGGCAACACTTCCCTTCGTCCGCGTGAAAAATCCTGTCTTTGATGTAACTCCCGCAGACTACATTGATATGATAATCACCGAAGCAGGCGCTCTTCCCCCGCATCTCGCATACACCATCATGCGCGAGTATCTCGGCTGGGGACTTGACGAACTCCAGAACCAGTTCCTCGGCGCCCGAACCGGCACCGAGTTCCGATAACCGAGGCTTCCTATGAATGATCTGATAGCCACCTACTACTTCCGGCCCAAAAGCGGCGTTACCGCCGACTTTGCCGCGCATGCCATCTCTGAGGAGCAGACCACGGGAACTTGGACCGACCTCTGCACCGTGAATGATGAAACTGCATATGTCCACGCCTATGATGGCGAGGTTCTTGAGATCTCGCCGACCGACGGCGGATTCATCACCAAAATCCGCTACCCGTACGAGATCTTTGAGCCGGGAAACATTCCGCAGTATCTCTCGGTGATCGCCGGAAACCTGTTCGGTCTTGGAAAACTTGAGGGGGTCCGTCTTCTTGACATCGACATCCCTTCGCAGCTTGCGGCTGTTGAGACCGGCCCGAAGTACGGCATCGATGGAGTTCGAAAAATCGTTGGTACTGAAACTTCCCGCCGCCCGCATGTGGGAACAATCATCAAACCAAAAGTCGGTCTGAGTCCCTTAGACACGGCAAAAGTTGCCTATGAGGCGGCAATCGGCGGTGTTGATCTGATCAAAGATGACGAGACCTTAACGGATCAGAAGTTCTGTCCCTTGATGAAGCGGCTGGATGCAGTCATGGACGCGCTTAATGATGCAGAGCAGGAGACCGGTCGCAAAGTGCTCTATGCGCTCAATGTTACGACCGGTGGCGACAAAATTGTTGAGGCCGGTGTGAACGCTGTGCGTGCCGGCGCGAACATGCTGATGGTGGATGTTTTGACCGCAGGATTTTCCGCCGTGCAGGCACTCGCCCGCGATCCGGCAATCACGGTTCCCATTCATGTTCACCGAACGATGCACGGCGCATTTACCCGCAACCCGCATCACGGGATTGCGATGCGGCCTATTGCAAAACTTGTCCGCATCTGCGGCGGCGACCAGCTGCATACAGGAACTGTCTCCGGTAAGATGGGCGGATCGGTTGAAGAGGTGTTAAGCGACAACAAGTCTCTGACCGAACGGTTCGGCTTTGTGCGCCCTGTGTTTCCGGTGGCATCAGGCGGTCTTCACCCAGGCAAAGTCCATGCCGAACTTGCAACACTTGGAACTGATATTGTTCTTCAGGCAGGCGGCGGCATCCACGGTCATCCTGACGGCACCCGCGCCGGAGCCTGCGCCATGCGCCAGGCAGTGGACGCGTTCCTTGCAGGTGTTTCGGCTGAGGAGTATGCAAAAACGCATACGGAACTTGCGCAGGCCCTTGGCAAATGGGGCGTGAAATAATTTTACTTTTTTTTTTGGAAATTTTCAAAACGCGAATCACATGCCTTCGGCCTGCTCACCACTTCGTGCTATTCGCGTTTGAACGAAGGTATGCGATTCGCGTTTCATATGTCTATCCTGCCACCTGCCTCTCAAAATAAATTTCCTCCACGCCAAACCAACACCACAAATCACGTGTCCGGGGCGCAAATAACTTATAGAATAGGCGCTGAAAGACCTATTAATTAATTCACAAGGACTAATGCGCTCATGGATACAAGAATGAAATTCTTAGAACACGAACTTGCCGAACAGGAACGTGAAATGAATATCAAACACGAAGCAGGAGCAGATGCGTCTGCATCTTCCGCAAAATCAGAAAATACTGAAGCACTTGAGAGAAAAGTTCGCGAACTTGACGCCATGGTCAAAGGGCTCACCGAAGAGATGCTGGACCTCAAATCCGTCACCCGCAAACTCACCATGCAGCTTGAAGAGATGCGTGGCGGCCAGTCCAGAGTCCAGGCAGAATCGCGCTTCGGCCAGAAAAAGCCCGAAGAACAGGCAACAGAAATTTCTCGTGGTACTGCAGCACCCCCTGCATCTGCCCACACCGCACCGGTTCGCGCCGTCCCGGGACGTCGCCCGGCAGTAGCCGAAGAAGAACCTGCCACGGCAAATCGTGCAGTGCCGCAGCGTTCAACGCAGCCTGCCGCACCTGTGCGCGCCGGAGCCGCAACCTCCCGCCACACCATCTCCTCCCCGACCCCCGAACGCATGCCTGAACCTGAACCCGAAGTTCCCGTCGAGCAACTCAAGGCAGGTCAGTTCGAGTACGTCATGCAGCCGGACGGCACCATTCAGAAACGCAAAAAGACAACCGATCACAGCGTCATCATCGCAGGGACCGGCTACAACCCTGGCCACACCTCCCGCTCTGCCGCCATTCGCCCTGACTCAGACGCAGTCATTGAAGCAGCCGAAGACGACGCCATAACCGACGACGCCAAAAACCGCCGCTGATACTGAGGTAAGCAGTGCACATCGTTCAGGTTGACATCGATAACTTCAAATCTTTCTCCCGAAAGACCAAAATTCCTTTTTACGAAGGATTCACCGTAATCTCCGGCCCCAACGGATCGGGAAAAAGTAACATTATCGACTCCATACTCTTTGTGTTGTCTCTCTCCAGCGCACGCTCTCTGCGTGCCGAAAAACTCACCGACCTCATCAACAACATCTCAGGCAAACATACCGCCGAAGTCACGCTCACATTCTCTGACGAAACCAAAATCCGGCGACGAATCAAACGAACCGCGAGCGGCTACTACAGCTACTATTACCTGAACGAAAGGCTCTGCACACAGACCGACGTTCTGGCATACCTCTCCAAATACGGCATCAAACCCCATGGATACAACGTCGTAATGCAGGGAGATGTCACCCGCATCATGGAGATGAGCGACCTCGACCGCCGGAGAATGATCGACGAGATCGCAGGCGTTGCTGAGTTTGACTCCAAAAAAGAGCAGGCACTTACCGAACTTGAACAAGTGCGGGCACGAATAGAGCGCGAAGAGCTCCTGCTTGCAGACCTCGCCACCAGAATCGAGGAGCTCAAAGAAGCACGCGAAGGCGCGGTCAAGTACCAGAAACTTCAGGCTGAGCTCGACTACTTCCGCGCAGCACGGCAGGTTGCCCAGCTGCGCGACTTGGAACGCGAACTCTCCACCATCGCTCTTGCCAAAGCCGATCAGGAGACCGAACTCGTCCGCATTAACGAGTCCGTCTCTCTTGAGACGCATGAACGAAACTGCCGGATGGAGGATGTCAGAGACATCGACCGGCAGATTTCAGAAAAGAGCGGCCCCGAGTACATCAAACTCCTCGCCGACCTCGAAGCCGAGCGCGGTAACATCCGTGTGGCTGATCAGACGATCGGCCGGCTGAAGAAAGAAAAGGACGCCAACCTCAGCTCGATGAACGATATCTTCATCGACATGAAACGGTTTGAGAACTCTCTGGCTGATAAAAACAAAGAGTCTCGCCAGCTCCAGATTGATCGGGCGAACCTTGCGATGGAGCATGAAGCCCAGAAGAAGGTTCTCGACCAGGTTCAGGTGCTGATGGACAAACAGAGCAAGGACTCTGAAGGTGCGCAGACCGAACTCATCTCTCTGATGGGTCAGATTGAGGACAAAAAATCCGAACGTTCCACCATACTCTCCGAACGCGATGGCATAATTGAGCGCAGCCGTATTCGCGCACAGGAGTCGGAACGAATCAAACGCCGCCAGATCCAGCTTGTCGAGGAACGTGCAGAAAAACAGGGCGAGATCTCCTCGCTCGAACGCGAACTTTCCGAGAAACAAAAAGAAAAATCCGTGTTCGATAAGCAGATCGGTGAAGCCGACCGGTCGATGATGTCCTGCCGCAGATCGCTTGAACCGATCAGAGGGGAAATCCAGCAGCTGACTCAGAAGATGATGCGGCTTGAGGCGCAGCAGCAGGTCTCGGCAGAGTCGAACCGTGCAATTTCTGCGGTTCTTGAGATGAACGGCGTGTCGGGAACAATCGCACGGCTCGGCAAAGTGCCGTCTGAGTACACGACCGCTCTCAACATTGCCGCAGGCGGCAGACTCCAGAACGTGGTCGTTGATACGGACCAGACCGCGTCTGATGCCATCCGGTATCTGAAAGAGGAGCGGCTCGGCAGGGTTACCTTCCTGCCGCTGAACAAAATCAAACCGTTCGCTCCCCTGCCGCCGGTTGCCGGCAGCGGTGTTGTCGATTACGCGATCAATCTCGTCGAGTTCGACGAGGAGTACCGGAATGCATTCAGTCTGGTGTTCGGCCAGACCGTGGTCGTGGAAACTCTTGAAGCCGGCAGACGGCTGATGGGCAGATTCAGAATGGTTACTCTTGACGGGGAACTTCTGGAAAAAGCCGGCGCGATGACGGGAGGGTCGATCCGAAAGGACATCCACGGATTCGGCGCGGCTGTTGACAAGGAGTCTGCGTCCATTACCGCAAAACTTGCCGAGCTGAAGTCTGAAGAGTCAGACCTCACGGCTGCTGAGTCGCGCAGCAAGGCCGTCGCCGACGGTCTGCGTGCCGAGAAAGGTGAGATTGATGCGGCGGTGACCAAGCTCGAGTTAACGATTGCTGAAGCCAACCGCCGTCTTGATGCGATTGCCGACGAAGAGCTTTCGTTAAACGAGTCGCAGTCCGGTCTTGAGCATGATGCAAAAGAGGTTTCTGCCAAAGTTGCCGAGCTTGAGACGCGTCAGGACGCGCTGACCGATCAGATTACGGCGATGAACGACCGGATCTCTGAGATTCGGAAAGTTTTAGACGAGTCTGAGTTTACGCTGCTGACCGAGAAGTTGCAAAAAGCGCGGCGCGAGGCAGATGATGTGAAGCGGCGTCTGGATACGAAGGAGGCTGACCTGCTGGATGTGAACCGTGACCGCCAGTACTTCAAGAAACGTCTGGACGAGCGGACTGCTGATAAGGACGCTCTTGCGGCGAAGAATGTGAAACTTGACGAGGAGATCTCTCTCTGCAATCAGCAGATTGAGAGCGCGAAGTCTGCGATCGCAGCACTTGAGGAGAAACAGAAGTCGTTTACCGGCGAGCTTGAGGTTCTGCGCAATGAACGTGCGGCTCTTCAGACCAAGGTGGATGAGTCGCAGGCACGGCTGTTGTCTCTCGGCTCAGAAATTGAGCGGTGCCGTGTGCAGATCTCTGCTCTTGATGAGAAGGCGGCGAGTGTTTCTTCGGAGATTGAGGAAATTCGCGGCACGGTGACCGATGAGGTTGAGTGCACGCTTTCGATGGATGAGATTGAGGAAGGGATGGCGACCACCGAACGTGCGATTCGCAAACTTGGCGCGGTAAACATGCTGGCCATTGAGCAGTATGATGAGGCGGTGACGAAGTCTGCGGAACGTACGGCCAGGAAAGATGTTCTGTCCCGCGAGCGTGAGGCACTGCTGGAACGTATCGAGAGTTTTGCGAAGATGAAGTTCGATGCGTTTATGGAGGCGTATACAGCTATCAATGCGAACTTCCAGGATATTTTCGCACGGCTTACGATGGGGTCGGGACATCTTGTTCTTGACAGCCCTGAGGATCCGTTCCTTGGCGGCATGACGTTTGAGGTGCGGCCGCGTGATAAGGAGGTTCACCGCTTGAATATGATGTCGGGCGGTGAGAAGTCTCTGACGACGTTGTCGTTTATTTTTGCGATTCAGCGGTATATGCCGGCTCCCTTCTATGCGTTTGACGAGGTTGATATGTCGCTTGATGGGGCGAATGTGGAGCGGATTTCCCAGATGGTTCGGGAGATGTGTTCGTCGAGTCAGTTTGTGATTGTGTCGCTGAGAAAGCCGATGATTGAGGCTGCGGATCGAATTATGGGGGTGACGATTCGTCCGGATAAGAGTACGCTTGTCACGGGCGTGAAGACGAATGTCTGAGGAACCTGTCGAGATTCTGGTGCAGATGGCGGAACGCGGGGAGATTGATCCTTGGAATATTGATATTGTGGAGGTGACGGACCGGTTCCTCGCGGAACTTGAACGCAGGCGCGAGCTGGATTTGCGCGTGTCGGGCCGGACGTTGTTTTATTCGTCGGTTCTTCTGCGGATGAAGTCCGAGTATCTGGATGTTCCTTTTGCGTCTGAGGAGGAGGAGTTTGTTGAGGATGATCCGTTTGCAGAAGGCGCTGATCCGTTTGCCGAGGATGTGGTGACTGCGCGTGCTCTTGGTCCTATTGAGATGCTGGAGCGCGAGATTGATCGCCGTATCAAGCGAAAGGATGCGCGTAAGCGGCCGGTGACTTTGTATGAGCTGATTACTCAGCTGAAGTTGGCGGAGAAGGCGGAGCGTCGCCGTCAGCGCCGCAGGAAGTTTGTGGATCCTGATCAGGAAGAGTTTTTGGAGCCTGATGCAGATGATGTTGTGGGAATTGCTCATGATGAGGCGTATGATGCGATGGCGAAGCAGATTTATGCGCTGGTGATTGAGCATCCTGATGCGCGTGATCCGGGCGTGTCTTTGTATGAGTTGGTCGCAGCTCTTCACTGGCCGCTGTATCAGGTGTATATTCCATGCCTGTTTCTGATGCTGGAGGGTCTGGTTGATCTGGAGCAGGATGAGTTCTTTGGTGATTTATGGGTGGTGATTTCTGATGGTTGTACAACGAAGAGTGATGAAACAGCGTAATTTCTGGAAAATTGTTGGTGTGATTCTGATTGTGCTTTGTATCGCAGGCCTTGCTGTTGTTGCGGCAGGGAGCCTGCTGACTCAGCTCTTTTAAAAATCTGCGGATGTATTGAGTATAAATACATCCACGTCGTATGTTGTTAGCTCACAGTCACTCGTGTGTTTTGTGAGAAATCAGGCGAGCTTTTTCGTCTGATTGGTGGCATCCAGCAGTTCGGAGGGTTTATATCTCTCAAGAACGTATGATGTTACCTCGCAAACAGCACGACCTGCGCTGAGGTAAACGAGCTTCAAAACTCTCGAACCTCGTGCAGTCTCGAAGAGTATAAATACGCTTCATGCGTATGTATTAAGGCTGTTTAAGTGGAGAACGAAACGCGAACCGACACGAA